>DWXL01000267.1 GCA_019119235.1 Candidatus Blautia excrementigallinarum
GCATTCCAGAGACACTCCTGATCCTCTTTTTTGCGGATGGGCGGCGCGCAGACATATACCGCTCCCCGGAAATCCGGCTGGGAATAAACGCTGTCGTCCAGAAGCAGATACTGTGGGCAGGTTTCCGCATATACGGTCTGTCCGCCGGCTCTCGCTCTGAGGATTTCTTCACAGGCTTTCCGGTTGGTCAGATGGACTACCATCACCGGAGCTCCCGCCTCCTTCGCGATCACAAGAAGTCTGTGAACAGCCTCCGCCTCCAGCGTGTCTGGCCTTACGAGGGGATGATTCTCCGGACCAAGTCTTCCCTCCTTTTTCGCTTCAGCGATCAGGGCGTCGATCACGCCTGCGTTTTCGCAGTGTACGCCTGCGAAACAGCCGCAATCCACCAGTTTTTTCAGTATTTTATACATATCGCAGTCATCTACCATCATTGCGGGATATGTCATATAAAGCTTGAAACTGGTGATCCCTTCGTCGATCATATCCTGTACTTCCCTCTCCGTCTCCTCGTTCCACTCCACGATGGACATATGGAAAGAGTAATCACAGGAACACTTCCCCTCTGCCTTTTGGCGCCACTTCTCAAGTCCTTCCTTCAGAGTATGGCCGCCTTTATCCTGAGAGGCATAGTCGATCACCAGCGTCGTTCCGCCGAGTATTGCCGCTTTCGTCCCGGTTTCAAAATCATCGGCTGTGACAGTGCCCGCCACCTCCAGGTCAAAATGGGTATGACCGTCTATAAATCCGGGAAACAGAAGCTTTCCTTTAAGATCCAGAACTTCCGCCCCCTCTGTCGGAAGATTCTCGCCCACAGCGGCGATCTTCTCTCCCTCGATCAGGATATCCGCCTTTTTGGTCCCTGTTCCGGAAACAACTGTACCGTTTTTTAACAGATATTTCATCAGTTTCACCTCCAAATTCTTACTTTTTCTATAATATATCATTTTTTTCTTTTTTCTTCAATCGGTATCCGATATATGAACGCAAAGAAAATCAGGCTGAAACAAATTTTTTTAGAAATAATCTTTTTATTTTATTTTCTTTATGCTATATTTTAAGTTAAGAATTTTTAAGGAGGAATGACAATGGGACGGCTGACTGTATTAAAACAGATCGCGCACGACATAGCCTGCCAGTTCGGTCCGGACTGCGAGGTTGTGATCCATGATCTGAAAACCAACGATCCCGAGCACTCTATCGTATATATCGAGAACGGCCACGTCACCAACCGGGGCATCGGCGACGGACCTTCCAACGCAGTTTTTGACGTTATACGCCACAATAATAAAAAGGGAAGCCGGCAGGAGGAACTTAAGGATCACGCCGGATACCTGATGAAGACATCCGACGGAAAGATCCTGAAATGCAGCACATCCTACATCCGCGACGACGACGGCAGCCTGCATTACGTTTTCGGCATCAACTACGACATCTCCAAGCTCACCATTGTGGAGAACGCCCTGCATTCTCTGATAACGCCTGTCAACACGGAGGAGAAGCCCAGAGAGATCACCCACAATGTAAATGATCTTCTCGACCATCTGATCGAGGAATCCGTCGCCCTAGTAGGCAAGCCGGTAGCGCTTATGAACAAAGAGGACAAGGTAACCGCCATCCAGTTCCTTAACGATTCCGGCGCTTTCCTTATCACCAAATCCGGCGACAAGGTGGCGAATTATTTCGGTATTTCCAAATATACCCTTTACAGTTATATTGACGTCAACAAATAAAAAACGGGATACCCGGTGAGCCGTCCGCTCATCGGATATCCCTGTTTTTTATTCGTCCAGAAGACGTCTGATCACATCTATCGTTTCTTTAATGCCATAGTTGGCGCTGTTGATACAGAGATCATAGTTCTCAGGTTTTCCCCATTTCTCGCCTGTATAGAATTCATAATACCGTCTGTGCTGCCGGTCCATTTTCCGGAGGAACCGGGCGGCCTGTTTCAGATTCATATTCCGCACAGCCATAATGTGCTGCACCCTTACGGCGAAGGGCGCGCTGATAAACAGGCTCACATGGGGGATATGATTGTTTTTCAGGATCGCGTCCGCGCAGCGTCCCATAATGATACAGTCCTCCGTGCGGGCCAGATTGCAGATCAGGTCGCTCATGTTAAAAAATACCGCGTCCTGTTTCGGCAGTCCATGATAACGGTTAAATTCCCTTAAAACTGTTTTCAGATCCGTATGGCGTTTTCCGTATTTATTGAAATCGGCGAAGCTTTCTTTGTCGTTTACCGCGCCCTTTTCCGCTTCCAGCCGTTTCAGGACCTGATCGAAGATCTCCACGTCATAGTAATTGATCTTGAGATCATCCGCCAGTTCAAAACCGATATCGTTTCCCGCGCTTCCCTGGGTCCTGCTGATGCAGATCACCAGATGGTCCCCTTCCGAGATTTTCTGTCTTCTGGAAACCAGGTTGTTGAGCGCCACTCTCTCCTGATCCAGAATATCCTCCTTGCCGAACACATCGGGAAGGTCCTCGATATCTCTCAGGATCTGGTTGTATTTCTCCATCAGGCGGGATCTCTGCTCCTTATCCTTAATGGTTCTGGCCATGTTGCTGATAAGAGCCAGTTCGCTCCTGAGAAGGTGCCCGTCCGGCTTCGTGTACATCAGCACGCTCAAGTTCCTGACCGTGTTCTCTCTGCTGCCGGTAAAGGTACGGCCGAGGTTGGATCCCACACACTGATATACCTCGCCGTCAAGATCGTAGATCCTGTTGGCAAGCTCTCTGTATTTCTCTTTATTATCCTGCATATCTCTCCAGCCTCCTTACATAAAGAACACAAACATGTCAATAATGAATACCGGTATCAGAACCGCTACGGACCACAGCATATAACCGAAGAAGGACGGCATGTTCACACCGTTCTCATCGGAGATGGATTTCACCATAAAGTTGGGGGCGTTTCCGATATATGTATTGGCTCCCATGAATACGGCGCCGCAGGAAATAGCGGAAAGCATTTTCGCCGGAAGCGTACCCAGCGTTGTGGAGATCCCGCCTGTAAATCCCAGCGTTCCCGCAGTTGTAAGGAATACCAGATATGTAGGCGTATTGTCCAGAAAACTGGAAAGGGCTCCTGTGGCCCAGAACATCTGGTAAGGCTCAGTGATACCCAGATTGGGACCCACGGCTTTGAGAAGCATAAGGGCCGGCTGCATGGTGATAAAAATACCGATGAACAGCACCGCCACCTCTTTGATCGCACCCCAGGTAAAATGATTCTTTACCCGCACTTCCTTATCCGTAGTCTTAAAGGACAGAAAGGCCGCAAGAAGGATCAGCGCGATCTCGATCAGAGACGGATAACTTAAACTTACCTCTCCGAAGATATGAATGCCTCTGGCATTGCCCGCCGCATCCTGGAAAGCCGGCATACCCGGCAGCACTCCGCTTAAGATCACCGCCGCCACGATCATGATCAGGAAGATGATATTGTGGAGTCCGTCGATACGGAATTCCGTACCGGGCTTACTGATATCGGGTTTCCGTCCTTCCGCGATATCCCTGCGGTAATTTCTCTTGTCAAGATGATAGAATATGAAGAGAAGAATCACCATGTTGAAAATCAGTACCGGGAAAAGATGAAGGCTCCAGAAGAAAGGAACGCCTCTCATAAATCCCATCAGAAGCGGCGGATCCCCAATGGGGGTGAGACATCCGCCCATATTGGACACCATAAATATGAAAAAGATCATGATATGGCTTTTTCTTCTTCTCCAGGAATTCATCTTGATCACCGGACGGACCATCAGCATACTTGCGCCTGTGGTGCCGATACAGCTTGCAAGAAGAGTTCCCAGCGCCAGCAGTCCCACATTGATCCTGGGCGATCCGGCAAAATCTCCCTCCATGGTGATATTACCGGAAACACAGAACAGCCCGAACAGGAGGACGATAAACGTCAGATAATCGTTCACCGTACATTCCAGCACTGTCTCAGCGGCGGATCCCACGCCGTAAAGCAGGGCGAAGGGAATCACCATGACCAGGATCCAGAGAACCACCACCAGAGGCTGATGGGCCTCCCACCACTCACCTTTTACAAGGGGCATCACCGCGATACAAAGCAGAAGCCCCGCAAAGGGGATACACAGCCACAAAGGCACTCCGCTTTCTGTCCCGCTCTCTCCTGCGGCCCACACTGCCGTGGGACATAACAGAAAGAGCATGAAAAAAGCTGTAAAGATAGATAAAAACCTTTTCAAGTCAGTCACCTCTCATGTGAATTTTTTAACTGCCGAACAACTTTTTGATCAGTAATTTCTACTGGAACCGGAGAAAGTCTCTCCTCCATGCGTAAAGCTTCCGGAAGGCCCGCCGTGAAAATCCTGTTCGTCCGGCTTTCTTGTTCTTGTCACGGTCCTGTACAGAAACATATCTCTGGCTTCCTGAAGCTCAAGCCCCTCTTCTTCCCTGTAGGCGTCTGCATTTGTCTGCGGGATCACAGTGATCATGCGCCGCCGCTGATACCAGGTAAGAAGCAGGGCGGGAACGGCGGCCGCCCCGAAAGAGATCAGAATCCATTTCAGGATCTCAAGAGCGCGGGGCATCCGGCTCAGATCCACCGGTCTGATCTTCTTTCCCGCTTCTGTCCGTTCGAGACCGGTTTCCACATCGTCCAGTATTGTCATATATGCTTCATATGTATCGTCGTCTTTCAGTTTTTCCGTACAGTTATCAAGAATGATATCCTGTATTTTCACAGTAAAGGCGTCCTGTATCTCGCCCCGGAATACTATCGTTACATTTCGTACATCCGGCTGATGGAGCACACACATTCCATTTCGCGACCGGCCGTAACCGATATCGTTCAGCTGCATAAAATCCGCGGCCAGACGGCGGTAATCCCAGGATTCGTCAATATTTCCCATAATCAGGAATGCCGTATCAAAATGGAAACGGTCATTTATTTCTGATATTCTCTGATCCAGCTCAGTCTTTTCTGTTTCACTCAGAACGCCGTATTCGTCAAAAACCCGCGCCTCAGCCGCCCGGACAGGCAGAACTGCCATGATCACCAGCGCCATGGCTGTCACAAGAACAAGTATAGTTCTGTACATTCTGCCTAGGATCAGCCTGCCTCCGTATCCGGCGCAGCCGGACATACCTGCCGGTAAATTCACTCAGATCACCCCCGTCATTCTCAGGATCAGAAAAAGTACGGCGAACACCGCCGTCATTGGAATATGTATCTTCATCCAGTAGCGCAAAACCATATCCCTTCCTGTGGGAAGATCTCCGCAGAAGCGTCCTGTCTGCCCGTTCATAACAAAAGAATACGTCTTCCCCTGCCACTTCGTATTCAGGAACCACACGGGAAGCAGCGCGTAAGCTACTCTGCCCTTTTTCGTCATATGAATATCCTCCCGTACAGGAATCAGTGTTTCATATCCGAAAAGAGTCTCCCGAAAAGATCTGTCCATACTCTCCTTCATCCTCTCTTCCACCCTGGAAGTGAGGTCGTCCGGTTCCATATCATATTTATCTGCCATGTATCCGGAGAGATAAGACAGCCGGAAAGGCTGAAGATCCCGGTAATCATAGGGTTCTATACTCTCCATCATGGCGTCGCTGATCTTTTCGGATCCGTCTGCCGGTATCCGCGAAAAGCTCATTTTGCCCTGTCTGACAATATAAAAATGCGATGTCTCTGTATACTGATAGTCCCTGTCCTCCCAGAATCTGGTCCTGGTCCCCCTGAAACACAGCCTACCTGCCGCATCCAGGTCAAAAAGCCAGAAAGGGACATAAACTGCTTTGATCTCCTCCAGATGGTTTTCTTTTTTGAAAACACCGGGAAGGAGCGGTTTGCCGAGATAATGCTGTTTCAGGGCTTCCAGCGCGTCTTTTTTTGATTTACTGAACGGGATCACAAAATCCGGCCGGTAAACGCCTTCAAACTGTTCCGGCATGACCATAGGTCCGGAACAGTACGGACACACAGCCGCTCCGGCTGTTTTTTCCGTGATCAGCTGAGCTCCGCAGGAAGGGCAGTTCCACACCGCCATGTTCTCTTCCGCGCCGGACACTCCGGGATCAAACCCCTCCCAGTGTTCTTTTGTATCTTCCTTTTCCAGAGGATCTGCCGTCTGCACAAGTTCTTCCAGTTCTTCCACTGTATAAGAAC
>DWXL01000042.1 GCA_019119235.1 Candidatus Blautia excrementigallinarum
AAGACAAAGAATTTATCATTTTCGTAGGACCGTCCGGATGCGGTAAATCCACCACCCTGCGTATGGTTGCAGGTCTGGAGGAGATCACCAGCGGTACTCTGAAGATCGGCGATAAAGTCATGAACGATGTAGAGCCCAAGGACCGTGATATCGCAATGGTATTCCAGAACTACGCTCTGTATCCCCACATGACTGTTTACGATAACATGGCGTTCGGCCTGAAGCTCCGCAAGGTTCCGAAGGACGAGATCGACAAGGCAGTTCGTGAAGCTGCAAGGATTCTTGACCTTGAGAAACTTCTCGACCGTAAACCGAAGGCTCTTTCCGGTGGCCAGAGACAGCGTGTCGCCATGGGACGTGCTATCGTGCGTAATCCCAAGGTATTCCTTATGGACGAACCGCTTTCCAACCTGGATGCGAAACTTCGTGTACAGATGCGTATCGAGATCTCCAAGATCCATCAGAGACTGGGGGCTACCATTATCTACGTAACACATGACCAGACAGAGGCTATGACCCTTGGTACAAGGATCGTTGTTATGAAAGACGGCGTTGTTCAGCAGGTAGATACTCCGCAGAATCTGTATCAGAAACCGGGCAACCTGTTCGTAGCAGGATTCATGGGATCCCCGCAGATGAACTTCCTGGATGCAGTGATCAAGGAAAAAGGCGGCAAGCTCGTTGCTCAGATCGGTTCTGACGAAGTTGCTATCCCGGATTCCAAGGCAAAAGCTCTGAAAGACGGCGGCTACATCGGCAAGACTGTTGTTATGGGTATCCGTCCCGAAGACGTTACAGATACTCCGGACGGCGCAATGTCTTCCACAGTTAAGGTATACGAGCTTCTCGGCGCGGAAGTATTCCTGTACTTCGACGTTAACGGCACACAGGTTACCGCACGTGTCGAGCCGCATACAACCGCTAAGACAGGCGATCCTATCAGATTTGATTTTGATATGGAGAAATCCCACTTCTTCGACAAAGACACAGAGCTGGTTATCACCAACTAATAAAAAATTTAAGACCCGGGGAATTTTCCCCGGGTTTTCTTTTTTACTACAGGAGGAATCAATATGTCAATACAGCGAACCCTTCAAAAATGTCTGGACGACTGGAAGGAGATCAGCAGGCTTGATTTCTGTCTGCTGGATCTGAACAGCCAGCCATTCTGCGCCACCTGTTCCAGACAGCTCCCCTCGGCTTCCCGCCTTGAGGAATTCAGCGAAAGCTCCGCTTTATGTATGGCCAATACCGGCAGCTGCCTGTACAAAGTTCACGACAGAGAGGAATTCTCTTATATCCTTATCGTCTGGGGGGCCGGGGACAGCGTTCCCACCATCGGAGAACTTGCCGTCTACCAGATTGAAAGCCTTATCACCGCCTACGCGGAAAAGAACGACAAGAATACGTTTATGCAGAAACTCCTGCTGGGAAATTATACGGAAGTGGAAGCCTTTAACCAGGCAAAAAAACTGCGTGTCAGCTCCACCTCCAGCCGGGCGGTCTTTCTTGTGGAAACCCGCCAGGAGAAAGACGAACACGCTCTTGCAACGATAAAAAATATATTCTCCGCCCGCACAAAGGACTTTATCACTTCCATAGACGATACAGGAATCATCGTGGTACATGAGCTTTCTTCCACCGAAACAGAAGAAGATCTGGAAAACATCGCGTTTATGCTGGTTGACATGCTGGGAACAGAAGCCATGACCCAGGCCTGGGTCTCCTACAGCAATATGGCGGATGACTTAAAGCAGCTCTCCAACGCCTATAAGGAAGCCCGCACCGCCATGGAGATCGGCAAGATCTTTTACTCCGAAAGAAATGTGTTCAGCTACCGCCGTCTTGGCATCGGACGGCTGATCTACCAGCTGCCCGTATCGATCTGCGAAATGTTCATACAGGAGATTTTCGGCGAGGAATCGCTGGATTCCATTGACAGCGAAACCCTTGCTATCATCCGGACTTTTTTCGAAAACAATCTGAACCTTTCCGAGACCTCCCGGCAGCTTTACGTCCACCGCAATACTCTGGTCTATCGTTTCGAAAAAATCCAGAAAAAATTCGGCCTGGATCTCCGTACTTTTGAGGACGCTCTTACCTTCAAACTTGCCATGCTGGTAACAAGCTACGTTACTTATACCAGGAACCGGCGCTGAAATATTTCACAGCCAGAACAGCCCGCCTGCTGACAGATTGTATGTCAGTATGCGGGCTGTTTTTGACTTCAGTGTGCAAGGGAATAATACCCTCGTACACGTACGTTATGATTTCAGAAGCATCAGATGTTCCGGCGGAAGATAGAGATAGGGAGGAAGGTTTTTTTCCGGATCTTCGTGAAAACCGTTCTTGGGACGCATCCACCAGAGCACGGAATCCTCCATACCCGGACTTTTGATCAGATACTGATGCTCAAAAGTCGTCTCCACATATTCCACAGCGTGGAAGGGAATACAGTTTTCCCCGCTTTGCTCCGCTCCTCTGATCCAGTGTCCCCGGATGGC
>DWXL01000268.1 GCA_019119235.1 Candidatus Blautia excrementigallinarum
GTAAGAGGCATTCTCTTCAGGATCTGCTGCCAGATCAGCGCATAACCGAACATGATCACAAATACAAGTCCAAACCAGAAAACAAACGGCACAGAGAAGATATTCTCTGTATAGCGGGACGCCATTTTTGAACAGACTCCGCTGAGAGAGCTGAACAACAGGCTCAGATGGAGAAGAAAAAATATAGTTTTCTTTGAAATCCGATCATTTCTCATGTTATTCTCTCACAATCATTCCGTAAATTCAATGTTAATTTTCGACAAAATGTCTTCCAGCCTTTTTTCACAGGTATCCAGGTTTCTCCCGGTCAGGATCACCTGGCCGAGACGGTCTCTTCCATTTTCGTAACGCCTCACTCTGTCTCCGGGGGAAATATTGAAAGACAGGTCTATAATATCCTCTGAAGGCGGATTTTCATTATGGATCGCCCTGACCAGCCCTTTTTGATAGGAGATCAGCGTTCTCGTAAGATTTGCCGTATGCGGCGCGATCCCGGCGAACATTTTTTCCGGAGACATATCAAGAGCCAGCCTTGCGATGGCTTCATAATAGTCGATCCCGTAATACAGTCCCACCATTTCCGGAAGGCAGGTCCCCCCGGCTCTTCCGGTGATCTCTATCACATAAATCTCTCCGTCCTTTTCGATCAGATCACAGTTTACCGGACAGTTATCCAGTCCCACCGCCTGTATGGCGAGACGGACCTGACGTTCCACCTCAGGCCCCAGGCTGTCCTGTTTTCTGTAGGGAACAGAGTGTCCTACCGGTGTGGGGACATAGCTCTGACACACTTCTGTGTTGTTCGGCAGACAATAGAGAAGCCTGCCGTTATACATCATGGCTTCGCACCCCAGAAGCCCGCCTTCGATAAACTCTTCCAGAAGGCAGTAATCCTGCCGGGTGGCAGACATGGTTTTCTGATAATTATCCAGCACCTCTTCCATGGTATTGCAGCGGAAGATCCCCCTGCTTCCCATGAGGTCCACCGCTTTTACCACCAGCGGGAACCTGAGCTTCCGGGCCGCTTCCTTAAGCTCGGACGGATCATGGATACAGATATGTTTTGCACAGCGTACTCCGCCGGCCATGAACGCTTCTTTCATCCTGAATTTATTCCCGCTGACCGCAGCCGCTTCCGCCGTCATCCCTTTCAGGCCCATCTTTTCGCATACATAGCCGATGGACCGCACTCCCGCGTCAAGGCAGCATGTTGCGATCCCGTCTATTTTATGTTTCCGGGCCGCTTCCAGTACGGCGTCCGGATCGGATATATCTGTATAGGAAATCTCGTCCGCCGCTTCGAATCCCGGCCATTCTCCCGGCGTACTGACCGCCACCGTGGACGCTCCGATTTTCTTTGCGGCGTCGTAAAGGGGCAGCTGGGAATAGCTGGCGCCCAGGATCATAAGTTTTTTCATGGTGAAGTCACTCCTCCTGTTCCAGAAAATCAAAAAACAGCGGTGTTCCTCCCGTATGAAGAAACAGAATGCGCTTTCCTCTGATCTCATGTTCTTCCAGATACTTTACCATACCATAAAACGCTCTTCCTGTATAGGTCATGTCCAGAGGGATCCCGTCAGTCCCATACACTTTCCGGATGATCGACGCCACATTTTCGGAATAGGTCCCATAACCGGCTTCCATGTATCTGTCGGTAAAAAAGATACGGCTGCCATAGTTTTCTGGAAGGATATCACCTGACCGTCCAAAATATCCCTTCAGATTCCGGGATATCACCTCCGTCCCCCTTTTCTCGTTTCGGGAAACGGAGATCCCCACGATTTTTCTTTCGTCTCCGGCCTTCAAACTGCCGGCGAGCAGGCCCGACTGTGTGGCGTTAGTGCTGGAAGCCAGAAAAATATAATCAAAGAACATACCGTGGTCCTTCTCATATCGGCATATTTCTCCATAGGCTTCCTCATATGCCTTCATGGGAATATGTTCCCTGCCCTCGCCCCGCGGATTGCCGTAAATATAGTAGGGCCGGTATCCTTTTTCCGAAAGTTCATCCATCGCCCTCTGTACGGCGGACGCGATTTCTGTTTTCCGGCAGGGGATCTCTGTCACACCCATTTTCCGGATGATCCGGCTGTTAAAAGTTTCTTTTTCTTCTTTCACGTCCTCTGTATTATGGATCATGTAGCAGGGAATCTCAAGCTCATGGCATAACGAGGAAAGTATACGGCAGAGATTAGAGTGATAGTTGCCGTATATGATCATACTGTCGCAGTTTTCTCTCTGCATATCCTCCACAAACTTCTCTGCAAACCGGACTTTATTGCCGCCGAAGGAACAGGGCAGGAGATCGTCTCTTTTCATATAGAAAATATTTTCGCTGTCTTTTGCCTGGAACCGGAGTTTCTGTATAGGAGTTTCCAAAATATTTACCGGGTTCTCCCAGGGACCGTGATGAAGAAGTTTCTCCATTTCTTCCATGGTATCGGTCTGCAGGATAAAAAAGCCCGGTCTGCTGCCGCTGTCTGCGATCTCGTTTTTCATGGCGTCCGCATCCAGCACTTCTTTTTTGAGACATTCCGGATGTATCTTTTTGATATGATCAAGCAGCTTCAGATCCCTCTCTCCCATGATAAAACGGATCGCGGACACATGAGGATCTGTCTCTGTGAAAACCGGCGGTTTTCCCGCGGCCGCGTCCACAACCATCCCCACAAAATCATAGCCTGTAGAGAGGGGCACCAGATCTGAGCCGATACAGTCTCCGCCCATCCGGGAACCGATCTCTATGATCCTGATATTTCCTTCCCGGTCGATCCGCAGTTCACTGTGCGCCGCCCCTGTCTGTACTTCAAGGGCGTCCAGCGCCTGATACACTGTCTCCTCCACCTTCTTCGCCATATCCTCCGGCAGAGGCGCCGGCTGCAGATGTCCGGTTTCTATATAATGGGGGCTTCCCGTGGTATATTTCTTTGTGATAGCCAGACAGGTATGACGCCCCTGGCAGCTGATCGTTTCCACGCTGTATTCACTGCCGGAAAGATACTCCTCCACGATCGCTTTTTTCTCAAAGGACTGGGCGACAGCCTTCTGAACAGCCGCCTCAAACTCATCCCGGGAGAACACCTTTGTAATAGCCCTGCTGCCGGAACGGTCGGTGGGTTTCACGATCACAGGGAAACGCTCCGGATACACAATATCCTCCTCTGAGACAACCTGAAACCAGGGAACCGGGACGCCCGCTTCCTGAAAAGCCCGCCGCATGGCGTATTTGTTGGTGGACTTCTCAATACACGCCCTGCTGTTTCCCGGAAGTCCCAGTTTTTCCGTCAGGAACTGAACGGTAATGTTCGCCAGGTCAGATCCGATCGTCGCAGCCGCGTCCGGGCGGATCTTTTTACAGATATCCAGGATACGTTCTTTCTCTGTGATACTGATCTCATAAAAATGATCCGCATCCGCCGCGCCGACGGCTCCTTCCCGCCATGCGAACACATGAGTCTCATATCCCATTTCCTTCGCTTTCTGTATCAGCGGCCTCTGAAAATCATTGGCGCCTATAATCACGATTTTTTTCATTTTCTCTCCCGTATATATAAGAACTGCGGCAATCCGAAAAAATCCGGATTCCCGCAGTATTTGTTCTCCGAAGGATCCATATCGGAGGATAGCGTCAGTGTACACTGGCGCTGTTATTTCACCTTATACATTTCATCATAGTATTTCTGATAATCGCCGCTGGTCACATTCTTCATCCAGTCCTCATGCTCAAAGAACCACTGGATTGTCAGACGGATGCCGTCTTCAAAACATGTCTCCGGATACCAGCCCACTTCTTTTTTGATCTTGTCCGGGGCAATGGCATAACGGCGGTCATGGCCTTTACGGTCTTCCACATAGGTGATCAGATCCTCGCTGACCAGCTTCTTCCTGGGATCTCCTTCCGGAAGCATCTCCTGAAGAGTATCCAGAATGATGTGGATGATCTCGATATTCTGCTTCTCATTATGTCCGCCGATATTGTAGGTCTCGAACAGGCGTCCTTTCTCCTGAACCATATCGATTCCTTTGGCATGGTCCATTACATAGAGCCAGTCGCGCACGTTTTTTCCGTCTCCGTATACCGGAAGCTTCTTGCCCTGAAGCGCGTTATTGATGATCAGGGGGATCAGCTTTTCCGGAAACTGGTATGGTCCGTAATTATTGCTGCAGTTTGTGATATTCGCAGGGAACTTATAAGTATCCATATAAGATTTTACCAGCATATCCGAGGAGGCCTTGCTTGCGGAATACGGACTGTGAGGATCATAGGGGGTCGTCTCATAAAAATAACCGCCGTCCTCGTCCAGGGAACCGTAAACTTCATCCGTGGAGACATGAAGGAATTTCTTGTCCGGCTTAAAGGTTCCGTCAGGAAGCTCCCATGCCGACTTGGCCGCGTTCAGCATAACCAGGGTCCCCAGAACATTCGTCCTGACAAAAACCTCCGGATTCCGGATACTTCTGTCCACATGACTCTCCGCGGCAAAATGGACCACCCGGTCGATATCATTCTCGTCAAAAATCTTCATGATAGTTTCACTGTCACAGATGTCCGCTTTTACAAAGGTATAGTTATCTCTGTTTTCGATATCTTTCAGATTTTCAAGATTTCCTGCATAAGTCAGTTTGTCCACATTGATGATACGGATCTCATTGTCATATTTCTGAAACATGTAATGAATATAATTGGATCCGATAAATCCTGCGCCGCCTGTTACCAGGTATGTTCTCATATCTTTTCCTCCTGACAAGCGCCCTCCCCTCAGGGAGAGCGCTCTGATTATTCTGATTTAGTTATATAACGGGTCTGTGGGATCGAAGGTTCCGCTTCCTCTCAGAGGCGTCAGCGGGTTTCTTCCCAGCGGTCCTTTGAAGCATTCGTCTTCCTGATATTCGCCGTCGAAGATCCTGATCCTTGCGCCGTTGCAGTTATCCCATACCCACTTGGCATCTGCCACACAGCAGCGGATGCATCCGTGAGATGCCGGGCTGCCCAGTTTCAGATATTCGCCTGCCGGCAGGTTATTTGCGTTTTTGTAGGTACATGCCACAGAGTGGATATAGATACCGCCTGTTACATGGCTGCCATACTGACCCCATGACGGTCCCATAAGCAGCTGCCAGCGGTCCGCACGTTTCACCGTGTAGGAGTTACCCAGCGGAGTCGGTGTGGACGGCAGTCCTACAGAGACGCGGATCGTCTTCACAGGCACTGTCCTTGCGCTGTTATAAACAGTCATTACGCCGTTTACACGGTCAACCTCCAGGCGATACGGACCTTTGTAAATATCTGTCAGATCTGTTCTTCTGTATCCGTTGCTGTCAAAGTAGTACAGCAGTCCGTCGATCTTCAGGGAAGTATTTTTCAGGAATCTTCCTGTTTTGGGATCCATGTAGCGGGCCCTGTTCTTTGCGTCATTGGCAACCATCCATCCTGTAACAAACTTGCCTCTGCTGTCCAGACGTCCATATACATCGCCTTTTTTGATGTTATAGTTCGTAAGCGCCGTGCAGTTCTTAAAGTAATAGTACTCGTTGCGGATGGTTCTCCAGCCGTTGGTAGCCAGGTTTCCGTTGCTTGCCGCATAATAATATTTATTATTATACTTGATCCAGGTTCCTTTATACATTTTTCCTTTGTAAGCAGTGCTGGTGGAACGCTCAAAGAAATAGTAGCGTCCGTCTACTTTGCAGACACCGCTTGCCAGACGGCCGTCCGGAAGGAAATATCTGTCTCCGGAGAAATAATCTGTGTAATGGTTTCCAGCCTTGGAGAAATAGAACCAGCCGATGAATTTACCGTTGACTGTGATCTTCTGGAAACCGGTCTTCTCCTGGATCCTGCCGCCTGTACCGAAGTAATAATAACGGTTGCCCGCGCCGGGGAGGCGAACCCATTTGTTCTTATAGGTAGCGCGGCGTCCGTCTTTTATGAAGTAATATCTGTAATTGCCGATCTTAACCAGCTTATCTCTCTGAACCTGGGCATATCTGTTGGACATATAGTAATATCCGTTTGCAGCCTTAACCACCCTGTTCGTAAGCAGGTATCCGTTTGCATCCAGCAGATACAGCATGTCGCGGGAGGGGATCACCTGGTAAGCTCCGCATCCTTTTTTCACCCAGCGGCCGTCTTTGCCGAAGTAGAGCCACTGTGTGCCCTTGGGCATCCTGCGGTATGCCCATTCGTTGAAGAGCATCTTTCCGGGGATCTCATCTTCGCTCTCCGCTTCCGTGAAGCAGTAGAAGCCTGTCCTTCCGTTGCCGGAATAAGTAGCTTTGATCATACCCACATAAGGCGTTCCGTCCTCAAGCAGATAGTAGTAGTCCTTTCCGATACGGTAGATCGTATCTGCCTCGAAGTCTTCGCGTCCATCCGCGCCGTAGCGGTGAAAAGCTCCTTCTTCCCAGAACCAGCTAATATTCTTCTGCATCTGTCCCAGCGCAGAATTATACGGGGTCAGCGTATTGCCGGCAGCTGTATCCGGATTGGTAACAACTGCTTTTTCGGCCGGCAGGAAATAGTATTCCGCATCTTCTGTATATTCAAATCCCTTTGTTCCGACTTTTACGGTTCTGCGGCCGGTTACCATGCGGCCGTTCTCATCGAACAGATATGTACCGGTTGCCAGCTGATTTCCCTTGTCGTCTACTGTTGTGATCGTTACCAGCCCGTCTTCCGCCGTATAATATTCCGCCGTTGTAACTCCCACGCTGTCGGCAGTTTCCTCCGCCACAGGCGCTGCTGCGGAATCCTCAGCGGTTGTCTCTGCCGGCGCCGCATCCTCAGCGGTCATTTCTGTTTCCGCTGTCTGAAGGTCTTCTGTAAAGACTGCGGCTTCTGCCGTCAGCAGTGCGGCAGCTTCCGGTTCTGCTTCTGTCTCTCCCACAGCCGCCGGTGTTGTCTCCGGTGTTTCCGGTGCGGGTGTTGTCTCCGGTGTTTCCGGTGTCTCGGGCGCCGGTGTTGTTTCCGGCAGTTTCTGAAGTTTCCAGCTTCCGTCCGTCTGCACTCTCCACCTGGTATACAGAAGTTTCCCTTCTGCCTCTACCGGTGATGCTGCTACTGCCGGATCTTCTGTTTCCTCCACACTGATCTGGGTATTCTGATCCTGAGCCCCATCCGTCTCCGGAACTGTTTCTGATACAAACAGATCGTCTGTGAATTCCACTTCTGCGTCCGCCGTCTGATCCGCGGAAGAACCCTCTGTCTCCTCAGCCGCATCAGGCGTCTCTGTTGATCCGGACGGATCTTCCGTTTCGCCTGATTCGCCGTCAACCGGAACCTCTATTGTAATATCTGTCTCATCATCGAAAGTTGTGTCATCTGTTCCTGTCTCCGCCGCCGGTTCTGTCACCGGCATTGTGTCTCCAGTTTCCTCTGTGCCAATTACTGTGCCTGCTTCACCACTTACTCCGCTGGTGAACAGCTCTGCTGCTGATACCTCAGTAACAGCTGCTGCGCCTGCTTCTGCCAGCATGGCAGAACTTAATGTAAGGCTTAACAGAACCGCCACAATTCTTTTCTTCAACGTACTTCCTCCTTATCCCTGAAAAAAACTTTTTATTCACCAAGGCCGCTGCTTATGGCACCGACCAAAGCTTCCATTGCCTCGCGCTCGTCCGCGCCTTCACAGACAAGCTCAATCTCATCCCCGCATTTCACGCAGGCTCCCAGTACACTTAATACGCTTTTCGCATTGGCGGTGCCTCCGTCAAAGGAAAAAGTGATCAGTGATTTGTATTTCATGGCCTCGTTACACAAATTCCCGGCGGGCCGCAGGTGAAGACCCGAAGGATTTGTAATGGTAATCTTCTGGCTGATCATAAAACTCTCTCCTGTTCAGCTGTTTTCTTCTGCTATGGAAATCCTGGAAACTTCCACTCCCGTTGTCACTTCATCCACAAGTTCATAGCCTTCCGGAAGCCGAATCTCCACCGGCAGCTCATGGCTGCCCTCTTCTATATCTTCAAGATCAATGGAAGCCTGGATCTCTTTCTCTGTCAGGTCTTCCAGATCCTCACTGGTTTTCTTTACACGTACTTCTATCATAGCCGTGTCAAACGCTACCTGCATGGTATCCGGCGCGTTTTCAACTATGATATTCTTGGTGGGCACTTCACATACCGAACTTCCCTCCGGAAGAATATTCACCCGGATAAAGAGATCTTCACTGGAGTCTGCCGTAAGTTTCAGTCCCTCCGGAAGATAATCGGATATGTTTATCTTTTCTTCATAATCTGACTTCTCACCTGAGATATCCACCGCGTCCGCCGGGATCCAGATTGTATTGTTCTGTTCCTCGAGCGCTTCCAGCGCGGAAGTGCTTCCGGCGACAGTAATGACATTCGGGGTGGTTGTGATGCTCTCCGCTTCGTAGCCCTCCGCCGCCGTACCGGAGTACTCGGCGCGTATACGCACGTCTGAGCGCACTTCCCACAGCCTGGCTGTCACATATACCTTGGAAACGTTCAGGTAAGCCATATCAGTATCTGAAAAGACTTCGCCGTTTTTGTCGATCACTGTCACTTCTGTTTCTTCAGTCACATCTTCTGATGCGTCGCTGACATCTATGGCGGCGTTTACCCTGTCAATTTTATTGATAAGTGAGATCGGTCCTGTAATCTTGATCTTCTCCGGATTGGACGACAGTGTCCCCACCTCGTATCCTCTGTCGGGACGGGTGTTATTCGTGGTAACGTTCACGACGAATTCCTGTGTGTCCTTATCCTCTACGTGAAGACTCAGATTCTGCGGCGTCACCTGGATATCCTCCGGCGCGATTCCGGCGCAGACCGCGGTAATGGGAACCATCACCGGATCTGTATCAAGGCTTACCGCCTGCTGAAGATCCGCGACTGCCCGGATATCCGACGCAGAAATACGGTCCAGCACTTTTCTTTCCGCTCTGATGGTAACTCTGATCGGGTCCTGCTCTTCATCCTGCATGCACATTTTACCGTCGGCGTCGATATACGCTTCATTCAGAAGCTGTACATCGGAAACCACGAACGATTCTGTCATGATAGGATTGTCCGCATTTACAACGATCAGCCAGACCAGAAACGCAATGATCAGAGACAGGATTTTAAGAAGGAGATTATTTGTTATTTTTTCCTTCATGCTTCACCCTCCCCATTAAAAGCTGTCTCAGTTTATTATTGTCAACAATTTTCTTATTCTGAGCTTTTTCCAGGATCTCACGCAGCTGCGCGCTGGCCACATTGCGCTGCAGCCTGCCGTCCTGCGCTACCGACACCTGCCCGGTCTCTTCCGAGACAATGATCGTCACGGAATCCGTGACCTCGCTGATGCCGACGCCGGCGCGGTGTCTTGTTCCCAGCTGTTTGCTCAGTTCCATATTATCGGAAAGCGGAAGATAACAGGTGGCCGAAACCACTCTGTTGCCTCTCATGATCACTGCTCCGTCATGGAGCGGTGTGTTATGTTCAAAAATATTGATAAGGAGCTGGCTGCTCAGGATCGCGTCCACAGTGATGCCTGTCCGGATATATTCGTCCAGGCGGATCTCCTGTTCGATTACGATAAGCGCCCCTGTTTTGGCTTCTCCCATATCATAGCACGCCCTGATCAGTTCGTTCACGGTCCGGTCTGTGAATCTTTCCTGGATCTCTTTTCCCGGATCAAACGGAAGGATCGCGGACATGATCTTTTTCTGTCCCAGCTGCTCCACCACCTTACGGAGTTCCGGCTGGAAGATCACGACTATCGCAGTGATCAGAGCGCCGGCCAGATTGGATACGATCCAGAGGATCGTGTTCATTTTGAAAATATATGCGATCAGCAGAAAAGCACCTATGATCAGAAGGCCCTTGAGCACCGTATAGGCGCGGGTATACTTGATCCACACCATGAACTGATACACGAAAAAGGATATCAGTATGATCTCTATAACATCAATTATATTGACAGACGGCATATTGATATGGGAAAGATATCTGTTCAATATATCTGCAATGTTCAGCATGGATGCTCCTCTCCTTACACTGAGTCAGCGGGTTACAGATCTTTCAGGGATTCCTCCAGTTTCTTTTCGAAATCCACATGATCGAGTTCCGGTTTTCTCTCCACGGGTACGTCGTCCCGGGTATTCCTGGCCTTTTCCGGTTTCTCTTCTCCCTGGAAAAGAGGTTCTGTATAATTCACCACTTTTTCCTGGGATTTCTTTGTGTCACGCGGCTGTTCGCCGTTGATCTTCTTGATATTTCTCTCGGAAGTTGTCACAAGCGCCTTGGGAACAGCTTTCACATAGTAATAATAGTCGTCGTCTTCATATTCCAACCGTTCTGTTCTCGTATAATCACCGCCGAACACAAAGAACTCAACGACAATACCGATGAGCACCGCCACCACGGTAAACACTGCCAGAGACGGTACGGAAATAGAAATCCCGAAAGAAACACTTCCTGCCAGCATGATCACAATGTAGACCACACCGCCCGCCACAATGGCAATACGCCACGCATAATCAAAAGTACGCGTTCTGATGATATTCACTACGATCACGACCGCCGCAAAGGCAATCACTGTAAGCCACATTTCCCCGTTCCCCATAAGGCCGTCCGACAGGAGTGTGATCCTGTCAAGGATCTCCATATCTGTCCCCTGAAGGACCTGGGACTGCGCCCGGATAAATCTGACAAAGTAGAATATGATCACTCCCCCTGCCGCCGGAAGCGCGGAGAGAACATTGCTCAGAAGTCCGCACCCTACCGGAAGAAGAACCGGAAGGTCAAAAGCGCATGCCAGAGGCGTAAATACCAGAATGATGTTCTTCCCTGTGGTAAACCGCAGAAACAGGATCATCATAAACAGGATCAGCACCAGCATAAACGCGGCGACGTCGATCCCGAGAGCATAACAGTGCCCCACCATCATGGCGAATCCTGCGAAAATCATCATTCCTGCAGGAAGTATAGAGCAGATAAGGGACAGGATCAGCACAACGAATATATTATCCAGCGCTTTCATGTACCCCATATTCATATTGATCCATATAAAATATACCAGAGCAAGGACAAACTTCATAAGAGGCAGAAGATAAACCTCGTATTTACCGTACAGTCCTTTTATTCTCTGTTTAAATTCCAGTAAAGCCGTCATTTCCGAAATCCTCCTGCCGTTCCTCTTCCCGCCATCCTTTTCTCGTCACGGATATAGATCTTGCTCAGATCCGTAAGTTCGCCGTAATATTTTCTCACACTTTTCTTTGCCTTATGATATTTTACCGAATATTGAATATAAGTAAGAACAGAGTAAAAAATCAGAACCGCCACATAACCCACGATAATATATATCCCCACGGCCACCAGGTTCATCTTGTGGATGTTGTACATGAGATATTCTCCAAAATATACTGCCACTGCGGCGATCATGAGCAGATAACCAAGAGTCACAAGAAAAAAGTTCTTGATCAGAGCCAGTCCGATATAATCGCTTCTGTAATATTTACTGATGGGAAGATACTTCCTGCCTTCCCCCTGTTCGTACATGGCGATCTTCGTCATTACCTTAATCTTTTCTTCGTTGATCATGCCAGACTCCTCATAAAAAAATTCGTTCATGTTATTGTAACATATATCCTTACCTATGAAAAGTGTTTTTTCCGCAATTCTCCTATACTCTTCCGATGCAGAGAGTAGTAAAAAACACTTTTTCCGCCCCCGCCGCTTTCAGACAGGCCGCAGCGGCGTCTATCGTTGCCCCGGTGGTAAAAACGTCGTCCACCACCAGCACGGTCAGCCCTGAAATGTCTTCCGGCACCCTGAAAGCCCGGACAAGATTGCGTTTCCGCTCCGCCGCTCCCAGTTTCTTCTGAGATCTTGTATTCTGAATCTTGACAAGTATTTCTTCGGAAACCGGTATCCCGAGAGTTTCGCCTATCCTTCGGGCAAGATACGCAGACTGGTTAAATCCCCGCATCCGGAGTTTTCTTTTGTAAAGCGGAACGGGGACGATCACATCGGGAGCCCACCTGCGGATCTCTCCGCCGGCGTGTCTGCATATTTCCTCCCCGTAATAATCTCCGTATTCCCGGCATCCGTAATATTTGTATCTTACAAGAGACCTTCTCATGATGCCGTCGTAGAGAAAAACTCCCCTTCCGCGATCAAAAGAGCGGGTTCCTTTCCCGCATTCCCGGCAGTATTCTTCATCCGGTTTTACCGGTTTTCCGCATTTCAGGCAGTAATGCCCGCGCACTGGCCGGAACGTGTCTCTGCATTCCGGGCAGACAGACGTTCTTTTGTCTTTCAGGATCCGGTGGCATACCGGGCAGCGTCCCGGATAAAGAACGTCGAGGATACTGTAAAATATTTTTTTCAATCAGGATTCCTTTCTCCCCGATGCAGCCTGCAGAATCTCTTTTACTCCTCCCGGAGCCTTATGTCAAGAGAACTGTAGCGTTTCTGCTGTTTTTCATTTCTGATCATTTCGCGGAAGGTTTCCTCGCTTCCTACAATGGTGACGCATTTCCTCGCCCTCGTCACGGCCGTGTACAGAAGATTTCTGTTCAGAAGCATCTTCGGACCGGAAAGGACAGGCAACACCACCGCGGGATATTCCGATCCCTGGGATTTATGTATGGTGACCGCGTAGGCAAGCTCCAGTTCCTCCAGCTGTTTGAAGGAATATTCCGCGCAGCGCCCGTCCTCAAACTCTACTTCCGCTGTTTCCGAGAATTCATTTATAGATTTCAGGATCCCCGTGTCGCCGTTGAACACACCCACGCCTTTTTCCACAGGGATACCGTATCTTCCACGGACTTCCCATTCCAGCTGATAATTGTTCCGCACCTGCATGACCTTATCCCCTTCCCGGAAAAGGCCCTGCCCGTATTCCTTTTCTTTTTTGGAGGGATCCGGCGGATTCAGGTATCTCTGCAGGATCTGGTTCAGTCTCTCCACGCCCAGAAGTCCCTTGCGCATGGGAGTGAGCACCTGAATATCGAAAGGCTTCGCTTCCACATAACCCGGCAGTTTGTCCTGGATCAGCGCGATCACTACCCGTATGATGATATCCGCGTTGTCTCTCTTCAGGAAAAAGAAATCGCGGCTTTTATTATCCAGCACCACCTGCTCGCCTCTGTTGATCTTATGGGCGTTTACAACGATATCGCTCTCTGACGCCTGGCGGAAAATCTTCTTCAGTTCCACAACCGGAAACATACCGCTTCGGATAATATCCCTGAGGACATTTCCCGGTCCGACGCTGGGCAGCTGATTTTCATCTCCCACAAGGATCAGCCTGGTACCGGCCGTCACAGCCAGAAGCAGAGAATGCATCAGATGAATATCCACCATGGACATCTCATCAATAATGATGACATCCGCTTCCAGAGGATTCTCTGAATTGCGCTCAAACCGGAGCGCCCGTTCATCTCCGCCGTCCTCCGGCATGCCGCTCAGTTCCAGAAGCCGGTGTATCGTCTGCGCCTCGTAGCCCGTGGCTTCCGTCATACGCTTGGCCGCCCTGCCGGTAGGCGCCGCCAGCCTAAGCTGCGCGCCTTCTCCTTCGAAGAAGCGGATGATCGCGTTGATCGTCGTCGTCTTTCCTGTTCCCGGTCCTCCGGTAAGGATAAAAAGTCCGCGGCCGGCAGCCTCCGTGACAGCCCTGCGCTGCATGTCGTCAAGGACTGTGCCTGTCTCCCTCTCGATCTGCGCGATCCTTCTCTGTACCAGTTTCTCATCCTCCGGACAGTCCACGTTCAGCTCCCGCAGCATCCTCGCCGTGTTCAGCTCCAGATAGTAATAATAGCTTGGATAGACGAGGACTGTTCCGCCCTCTTCTTTCTGAACAATCTTCCGGTCCACCGCCAGATCCGTCAGATGTTTCTCCATATAGGCTTCATCCACGCCCAGCAGCTCGCTGGCCCGCCGGAACAGTTCCTCTTTCGGAAGATACACATGGCCTTCCCCCGCCGCCTGAGATAAAGTATACATCATGCCGCTCCGGATCCTGTAATCTGAATCCATATGTATCCCTATACGTCCGGCGATCTCGTCCGCCGTCCGGAAACCTACGCCGCTGATATCCTCTGCGATGCGGTAGGGATTCTCCTGAAGGACATTGTACACGGAATCGCCGTACTTCTGATAAATCTTCGCGCCCAGATTCAGCGAGATCCCATATTTCTGCAGAAACATCATCGCCCGGCGCATGTCGGCCTTTTCTTCCACCTGCACCGCGATTTCCCGGGCTTTTTTTTCACTGATCCCTTTGATCTCCGCAAGGCGCTCCGGTTCTTCTTCCACGATTCTGAGCGTATCTTCTCCAAAACGGCGGACGATCCGTGCCGCCAGCGCCGTGCCGATGCCTTTTATCGCTCCGGAACCCAGATATCTTTCCATGGCGAGAGCGTCCTCCGGCATTTTCTCTCTGAAAGATTCAATCTGGAACTGTCTGCCGTAGACAGGATGCGTGGTATATCTGCCCTCAGCCTCTATGGTCGCGCCCTGGCTGATCACCGGAAAAGCCCCCACACAGGTCAGCTCTTCCTGTCCTTCCACGCCTTTCAGGACCAGAACCGTGTATCCGTTATCTTCATTCCGGAAAACAATATGATCAATATATCCGGTTACACTTTCACTCATGACTCATCATTCTTCCATTCTTGCCCGGATCTCCGGATATTTTCCGGTTCCGACCACCACTACGTTCATCGCGTCCTGAACTGTCAGTGTGCTCACTCCTGTCCGCTGTTCGATCAGCGCGTCCATTCCCCGGAGCATGGCTCCGCCTCCGGCAAGAACGATTCCTCTGTCCACAATATCTGCAGCCAGCTCCGGCGGCGTTTTTTCCAGAACGCCGTGGACCGTATCAACGATCTGCCCGGTTGCATCTTTTAAAGCCACCCTCACTTCTTCTGAAGTAAGTTTTATGGTCTTGGGCAGTCCTGTGATCACATTCCGCCCTTTTACCTCCATAACGCGGGGACTTGCCTCCTCCACGGCTGTTCCGATCTTCTTTTTTATTTCTTCAGCCATATCTTCTCCGATAAAAAGACTGTGGCTGCCGCGCACATAATTCATGATCGCCTGGTCAAAAGCGTCGCCCGCCACTTTTACAGACGCGGAAACCACGATTCCTCCAAGAGATATTACCGCAGCATTGGAAGTCCCTCCTCCGATGTCTACGATAAGGTTTCCGAAAGGCTTCGTAATGTCTACGCCGGAACCGATCGCGGCCGCTATGGGTTCTTCCACCAGAAAGACCTCCCTGGCGCCGGCCTGGTAAGTCGCCTCCTCAATGGCTCTGCGTTCGATCTCCGTGCTTTCCCCCGGAACACAGATGCTGATCCTGGGTTTCAGGAACGCCCTTCTCCCCATAGCTTTGGATATAAAATATTTCAGCATCTTTTCCATTACAACAAAATCTGCGATAGCTCCTTGACGGATCGGACGTATTACTTCCATATTGGAGGTGACATGTCCGGACATCTGCCGGGCTTCTTCCCCGATGGCCCTGATCTTTTCCGTATCTTTATCATATACCACAACAGAAGGCTCCTGCAGTACAAGACCTTTTCCTGTAGAATAAACCAGACTGTTCCTGGTACCAAGATCTATTCCGATATCACTTGCCGGCATAGAGGACTCCTTTCTAATTATTTATTTTCCTGTTTCAGATATTTCGCAACATACTGCCCTGTATAGGACTCCGGGATCTCTGCGATCTCTTCCGGTGTTCCCGAAGCGATCACCGTACCTCCCCGTTCTCCTCCTTCAGGCCCCATATCAATAATATAATCCGCGGTTTTGATCACATCAAGATTATGTTCGATCACCACCACCGTATTGCCGCCTTCTGTAAGACGTTTCAGGATATCCACCAGCTTATGGACGTCCGCGAAATGCAGGCCGGTGGTAGGCTCGTCCAGAATATAGATCGTCCTGCCCGTGCTGCGTCTGCTCAGCTCCGCCGCCAGCTTGATCCTCTGGGCCTCGCCTCCGGAAAGTTCTGTGGATGGCTGTCCCAGTCGGATGTAGGAAAGTCCCACATCATAGAGGGTTTCTATTTTCCGCCGTATGGAGGGGATGTTTTCGAAGAAAGTCATCGCCTCCTCCACCGTCATATTCAGCACGTCATAGATATTTTTGTCTTTATATTTCACTTCCAGAGTTTCACGGTTATACCGTTTCCCTTTACACACTTCGCAGGGCACGTAAACGTCTGAAAGGAAATGCATCTCAATCTTAATGATACCGTCGCCGCTGCAGGCCTCGCACCTTCCGCCTTTCACATTGAAGCTGAAACGGCCCTTCTTGTAGCCTCTGGCTTTGGCGTCGGGCGTGGACGCGAACAGCTCGCGGATCTGATCGAACACTCCTGTATATGTGGCGGGATTGGATCTGGGCGTCCGCCCGATGGGAGACTGGTCGATGCTGATCACTTTGTCCAGCTGTTCCTCTCCCAGAATTTCTTTGTGTTTTCCCGGTATGATCCTTGTCCGGTTCAGATCTCTTGCAAGTGTTTTATAAAGCACTTCGTTGATCAGGGAACTCTTTCCGGATCCGCTGACTCCGGTGATACAGGTCATGATCCCCAGCGGAATGTCCACGTTTACATTTTTCAGATTGTTTTCCGCCGCGCCTTTTATATGCAGCCATCCGGAAGGCTGTTTCCGGATTTCCGGAACCGGGATCCGGCACTTTCCGCTCAGATACGCGCCTGTGACTGAATGCTCATTTTTCATCAGATCATCCGCCGTTCCCTGAGCCACCAGCTCGCCGCCGTGTTCCCCGGCTCCCGGGCCGATATCCACCACACAGTCGGCCGCGCGGATCGTATCCTCGTCATGTTCCACCACGATCAGGCTGTTTCCCAGATCGCGGAGGCGCATCAGCGCCCGGAGCAGTTTGTCATTATCTCTCTGGTGAAGACCGATGCTGGGCTCGTCCAGAATATAGGCGACCCCCACAAGGCCGGACCCTATCTGTGTCGCCAGGCGGATCCTCTGGGCCTCGCCTCCGGAAAGCGTTGACGTAGCCCTTCCCAGAGACAGGTAATCCAGGCCCACTTCCACAAGAAATCCGATCCTGGCGCGGATTTCCTTGAGGATCTGCTTCCCGATCAGCTCCTGCTGGCTGGTCAGTTTAAGTTCATCCATGAATATCTTCAGCTTCTCTATGGAAAGAGAAGTCAGCTCATAAATATTCTTTCCGCCCACGGTAACTGCCAGAGATTCTTTTTTCAGCCTCTGGCCTTTACAGGTCTTACAGGGAGTGATACGCATAAAGGATTCGTATTCCTGTTTCATGGCGTCGGACCCCGTCTCCCGGTATCTCTGCTCCACGTTTTTGATCAGGCCGGGAAAAGCCACGTCGTAAACGCCTTCGCCCCTCTGACCTTTGTAATAGACTTTCACAGAATGACCGTTGGTACCGTAAATCAGTACATTTTTGACTTTTTCCGGATAATCCTGAAAAGGGGTGTCCAGGCTGAAATCATATTCTTTTGCCAGAGCGTCAAGGATCGCTCTGGTAAAACTGCCCTTGTCCGCGCAGGACTGCCAGCCCAGCACGGCAATGGCTCCATCCAGGATACTTAAAGATTTGTCCGGGATCATCAGGTCTATGTCAAACTCCATCTTATATCCCAGTCCGTAACAGTCCGGGCAGGCTCCGAAGGGGTTATTAAAAGAAAAGCTTCTGGGTTCGATCTCGTCTATACTGATCTGACAGTCCGGACAGGAGAAGCTCTGGCTGAACGTCAGAACGTTTCCGTCCATAGTATCCACCATAAGAAGGGCGTCCGCCAGATCAAGCACTGTCTCAATGGAGTCCGCCAGACGTTTCTCTATTCCCGGCTTCACCACAAGACGGTCGACGATGATCTCTATATTATGCTTAATATTTTTATCGAGTTTGATCTCCTCAGAGAGCTCGTACATACTTCCGTCGATCTGCACGCGCACATATCCGCTCCGCTTCGCCTGTTCCAGAAGCTTCGCATGGGTTCCTTTTCTTCCCCGGACTACCGGAGCCAGCAGCTGGATCCTCGTTCTCTCCGGAAGCTCCATGATATGATCCACCATCTGGTCTACCGTCTGTTTTTTTATCTCCTTGCCGCATTTCGGGCAGTGGGGGATTCCGATCCTCGCGTAGAGAAGACGGAAATAATCATAGATCTCCGTTACCGTTCCCACAGTGGAACGTGGATTCCTGTTGGTGGATTTCTGGTCAATGGAAATAGCCGGCGGGAGCCCTTCGATCATCTCCACATCCGGTTTTTCCATCTGCCCCAGGAACTGGCGGGCGTAGGAGGACAGGGATTCCATATATCTTCTCTGCCCTTCCGCGTAAATGGTATCAAAGGCAAGGGAAGATTTTCCCGAACCGCTGACTCCCGTCAGAACCACAAACTCATCCCTGGGAATGTCCACACTGAGATTCTTCAGGTTATTCACATTCGCGCCGCGTATTTTAATAAATTTCCGTCCAGTCGTATGTTCTGCCATTTGTTCCTCCGTTTCAACCGCGATCCTGGAGAAAATCCGCCAGAACGCCGTTGCTTACATGTATTCCCTTTCTCGTAAAGCTCCAGAAATCTCCCTTTTTCTGAAGCAGTCCCATCTTTTCATATTTACGCAGGACCGCCCCGTAGACGTCCGTCATCTTCTCACGGAACTGTTCCTCAAACTTGCTTTCAGAGACGCCCTCCGTCATCCGGAGTCCCAGAAACATATACTCCTCTTCCTCATCCTGACGGGTGAGGATTTCCATATCCTTCCGTATCGCTCCGGGGCGGCCGCTGTCCGTCAGATATTCTTTCATATCCACAGTATTGTGAAAGCGCCGACCCTCAAAAAGCGAGGCAGCGCCCAGACCGATCCCGAGATATTCAGTTCTCTTCCAGTATCCTGTATTATGCCGGCAGGTAAACCCCACCCGGGCATAGTTGGATATCTCATACTGCCGATAGCCGTACTCCCGAAGCACCGCCGCAGTATCCTCATACATCCGGTATTCCGTATCTTCGTCGGGAAGGTCCAGCTCCATCTGCGCAAAAGGAGTCCCCGGCTCGATGATCAGACTGTAGGCGGATATATGTTCCGGTCCCAGTTCCGCTACTGTTCTCAGATTCCGGATCCAGTCCTCATAAGTCTGCCCCGGAACCGCGGAAATAAGATCCACATTAATATTGGCGAAACCCTCTTCCCTGGCGTTCCGGCAGCTTTCCAGAAAATCTTCGTAAGTATGGATTCTTCCCAGAACGCGCAGTTCCCTGTTGCTGGCCGACTGAAGCCCCAGGCTGAGCCGGTTGATCCCGGCTCCACGGTAGAGTCTCAGTTTTTCCCTGTCGAGGGTTCCCGGATTCGCCTCCACCGTAATTTCGGCGTCAGACGCAAAATCAAACTGTTCTTTCATGCAATCCATGATCTCTCTCATCCGGGCGCCCTCCAGAAGAGAAGGCGTTCCCCCGCCGATAAACACAGAGACGACCTCCCGGTCTGCCAGATCATATTCCCCCGCCAGGCCTCCGATCTCTTTCAGAAGAGCGGAGACATAGGCTTCTCTTGTTTCCCGGTCCGCAGGGGCGGACAGGAAATCACAGTACGCGCATTTCTTCACGCAAAAGGGAATATGTATATACAGTTCCAGAGGAAGCCTGCTATTATTCTCCACCTTCATCCTCCTGAGCGCCGGAGCCGTTCTTCCCGGAATCTGTTTCCGGAGTCTCTTCTCCGCTCTGATTTTCAGATCCTGTGCCTTTTTCCGCAAGATAACCGTTTACCATGGTAATATTTCCATTGGTCACCACCGCGTCGGGATTCATCTCCTCCGGCGCCGGAGTAGGCGTCGGTTCCGGAGTGATCGTGATCTTAAGGACCTGTTCTGACGCAGGATCTTTTTCTTTTTTCCCGCAGCCGCATCCCGCCGCGGATATACAAAGCAGGGCTATGACTGTCGCCGCTGCCGCTCTCTTAATATTTTTTACCATTGTCAAATCCTCTGTCCGCTGACAAAGCGGCTGTCCATACCGGTATGATCCTGCCGGTCATTTATCGTCCAGCTTCAGCACGCTCATAAACGCCTTCTGCGGGATCTCCACATTGCCCACCTGGCGCATACGTTTCTTACCTTCCTTCTGTTTCTCCAGAAGTTTCTTCTTACGTGTGATATCGCCGCCGTAACACTTGGCAAGCACGTCCTTGCGCATAGCCTTCACCGTTTCCCGGGCAATGATCTTGCTTCCTATCGCCGCCTGGATGGGGATCTCGAACAGCTGTCTGGGGATCTCCTCCTTCAGCTTTTCACACATCTTTCTGCCTCTCTCGTATGCTGTATCGGCATGGACGATAAAGGAAAGAGCGTCCACTTCCTCCCGGTTCACCAGGATATCCAGTTTCACCAGTTCGCTGCGCTCATATCCGCAGAGTTCATAATCCAGGGAAGCATATCCTCTTGATCTGGATTTCAGGGCGTCGAAGAAATCGTAAATGATCTCGTTCAGGGGCAGGCGGTATTTCAGAAGAGCGCGTGTCTCTTCCATATAGTCCATTCCCAGATACTGACCCCGGCGCTCCTGACAGAGTTCCATGATGGCTCCGATAAATTCTGTGGTCACCATGATCTCCGCCTCCACCATGGGTTCTTCCATATAATCGATCTCTGAAGGATCCGGAAGATTGGTGGGATTGGTAAGTTCGATCACCTCGCCGTTGGTCTTATACACTTTATAGATAACACTGGGCGCAGTGGTAACCAGATCCAGATTATATTCTCTCTCCAGACGCTCCTGGATGATCTCCAGATGGAGCAGTCCCAGGAATCCGCAGCGGAATCCGAACCCCAGCGCCACGGAAGTTTCCGGCTCATAGAACAGAGAAGCGTCGTTCAGCTGAAGCTTCTCCAGCGCGTCTCTGAGATCTCCGTATTTCGCCCCGTCCGCAGGATAAAGGCCGCAGTACACCATGGGCTGGACTTTCTTGTAGCCAGGCAGCGCCTCCGCGCAGGGTCTGGCAGCGTCCGTTACCGTATCGCCCACACGGGTATCTCTCACATTCTTGATACTCGCCGTAAGGTATCCTACCATTCCGGCGGTGAGCTCGTCGCAGGGAATAAAACGTCCCGCGCCGAAATATCCCACCTCCACAACTTCCGCGGTAAATCCGGTAGCCATCATCCGCACGGTGGTGCCTTTCTTCACACAGCCGTCCATAATACGGCAGAACACGATCACGCCTTTGTAGGAATCATAGACAGAATCGAAAATAAGAGCCTTGAGAGGAGCCTCCGCATCTCCCTGGGGCGCCGGGATCTTCTGTACGATCTGCTCCAGGACTTCTTCTACATTCTGTCCTGTCTTGGCCGAGATCTGCGGCGCGTCCTGTGCTTCCAGTCCGATCACATCCTCGATCTCGTTGATCACACGCTGGGGATCCGCACTGGGAAGGTCTATCTTATTAATCACCGGCAGTACGTCCAGATCATGATCCAGCGCAAGATAAACATTGGCAAGGGTCTGGGCCTCGATCCCCTGCGCGGCGTCCACCACAAGAATCGCGCCGTCACAGGCCGCAAGGCTTCTGGATACTTCATAATTAAAATCCACATGTCCCGGGGTATCTATCAGGTTAAAAATATATTCTTCTCCGTCTTTTGCCTTATATACGATACGGACCGCCTGGGATTTGATTGTAATGCCTCTCTCCCTCTCCAGATCCATATTGTCCAGCACCTGGGACTGCATCTCCCTCTCCGTGAGCAGTCCTGTCTTCTCTATGATACGGTCGGCCAGAGTGGACTTTCCATGGTCTATATGTGCAATAATACAGAAATTACGAATCTTGCTCTGATCTGTCACTTTGCGGTTTTCCTCCTCTTTATCTTCCATGTATAATTCATCGCATTTGTGTTTCATTATATCACACCAGAGATTCACAAGTCCAGATGTTTATGAACCTTCAATATCCCGTAATATGAGCCTTCGTCATTCCGTAATGTATGTCCCTTCGTCATTTTGTAACTGTATCCGTCCGCGCCTCCCCGGAAAGCACTCTGTTCAGGATATCCGCAAAAGGTTCCATGGCGTTTTTTACCTCCTGAACGGTATTGGTCTGGGCTCCCGCCTCCAGAAGCAGCGCTCTTGGCTTCAGATGAAGATTGTACCGAAGAGCGGCCAGATATATCCCGCGGTAAAACTCCGGGTAATACTGCGCCGCCTGATATTCCAGCTGGAAAGAGAACGCCAGGTTATCCTGTATGTAAGGGTTGGGAAGATAATCCACCTGCCCGCCGTCCGCGGTATAACTGAGCCCGTTATAAAACATAATCTGCGCCGTGGGTTTTCCGTTGATCTCAGTTACCAGTTTCCTGTCTTCCGGAACCCCGTCCCTATGAAGATCGATCACTATTTCTATGGTCGGGTTTTCCTTCAGGACCTCCTCTATATAAGGCCGGGCATAGTCATACGCCGCACTTCTGTCCAGCTGTCCGCCCATCATATCGAAAGCCTCCGTCACATGGAGCACCTGATACCCGTAGATTTCCGTCAGGATCTCTGCCAGATAATCTCCCACCCCAACGATAGTATCTTCCACATGCCCCTCCCGGGAGTCCGCAAACGTCTCCTGGGAATGACTGTGATAGATCAGAATCTGGGGCGTCCCCGGATTCTTCTCCAGAGACAGGTCTTTTTCAAAAAAAGCTGCCGCGTTGAGAATCTGCTCGCTGGCAACAGTCCCCGGATCTACAATAAAAAAGTGATTCAGAAGATAATTGTAGTCGGCCAGAGTTTCCGGCGCCAGATCGATCTCCGGATGAGGAAGCGCGGCGGCTGAGGCTGTCTGCGCGGCGGAAGTGTCTTCTGTCTCAACCGGCGGCGTGGCAGAAGCCGCCGGTTTCTTTTCTTCTTTCACTTTTTCCTCTTCTTTCACAGTTTCTTCTTTCTCCTGCGCGTTCTCCTCCGCATCCTGCCGGTTCTCTTTTTCTGTCATCGCTTCCAGATAGCGGGCGTTATTTTCTGCCAGAAGCTGATAGGTTTCCGGGTCGTCTCTCCGGGAAATAGTTCCGGCCGTCTTTTCCAGAAAGCGGTACAGAGGAAGTTGTCCGTAAATATTCCCGCCGGAAAAAAGCCGTCCTGGAGATGCCGCCAGAACCGCAAAAAAGCACAGACTTAAAAGCACACAGAACACTTTCCGGATTTTTGTCACAGGATCACCTCTTTCAGAAAATCCTATGACAGCAAGTCCCGGATTATACTTCGCGAAAAGCCAGATTCAGTCCTTCCGAAACCGTAAAACTCAGATATTTTATCGTTTCATCCACATCCTTCGGCGTAACGAACATACTGTAAAGATTCGGTGTGATCATTTCCTCCAGAAACTCTTTCTGTTCCTGTTCTTCCAGGGTGTCAAGAAGATGGGCCATGGAATCATGAACAATAGTCGCCGCGTCAACTACTGTGGGGACGCCGATCCCGATCACCTTCACCTGCAGGTTTTCCTCCGTAAGACCGGTTCGGTGATTCTGCACGCCGGATCCCGGATGAATTCCCGTATCTGTGATCTGCACGGTCCTGTTCAGCCTCCGGATACTTCTGGCCGCCAGAGCGTCCACCGCTATCACCACATCCGGCTTCGTCTCCGCCGCGATCCCCTGGACGATCTCCGACGTTTCCATTCCGGTCTGCGCCATTACTCCGGGAATAATCCCGCTGATCTGGTGGATCGTATTTCCGTCCAGGCTTTTCAGCCCGTATTCCCTTATAAGATGTCTGGTCATCTGAAGATTGTCCACCACGCGGGGCCCAAGAGAGTCTGCCGTGACCGCCCGGTTGCCCAGTCCCACTATAAGGATGGAACATTCATGATCAAGATCAATAAGCTGTCTTAAATGGCGGGCGATCTCTCCGGAAACCTCCCGGTGATAATCCTCATCCGCCATGGAAAGATCCGGTGCTTCAATAGTAATATAATTCCCCTGGGGGCGTCCCATGGCTTTCGCCCCATTTTCCGTAGTGATCTTCACCACAGTTGTCCGGATATGCTTTTCTTCGTCCACATCCTCCTGTATATCCACTCCGCGGATTTCCACATGTTCCTGCGCGAATCGCTCCGTGGTCTCCAGAGCAAGGTCTGTTCTGATTCTTCCGTTTCCCGTCATGAGCTGATCCTCCGTTTTTTCATATATTTTCTGTAACTTTAACGGGAATTATGTATTGACATTTGCAGATCGGACAGCCGCCTTCAGAACAGAAGAACTCCCGTGCCGCCTTCATATTCGGAACTTAAGTATCCTTTGTAGCCGGCTATTCTAATTTCTCCATTCTTTTCTCGCAGCTGGCAGATGCTTTCTTTGATGATTTTATTCTATCAAAAGTCACCGGGAGAATTTTTTCAGACGTTTATTCAATATTTCATACATTTTTCTTCCTGATCCGGCTGAAGAACAGTTGTCGTAAATTTTACGCAACAAAAAAGACAGCCATTGAGGGTAAATGACTGTCCTTTTAATTATAAGCTTATAATTAAAAATGTTCTCTATCAGCCGAGAGTGTTTACGGCTTTTGTTAAACGGGAAACTTTTCTTGCACAGTTATTCTTGTGATAGATGCCCTTGGATGTAGCCTTGCTGATTGTAGCGATAGCGTCAGTAAGAGCAGCCTGTGCAGCAGCTTTATCGTTATTCTGAACTGCAGCTTCAACCTTCTTGATGGAAGTCTTAACAGCAGAACGGATAGATTTGTTTCTCGCAGCCTTGGTTCTGTTTACTAAAATTCTCTTCTTAGCAGATTTGATGTTAGCCAATGTGGTACACCTCCATTCCCGAAATAAAATAGTATTGTGTCACAGGAACAGACACGGGCGCTCCTGTAAACATGCTCATATATTCTAGTATATCTCTCTGCGAATGTCAATACATAATTCCCATAAATCGAAAAAATATCTGACAGTCTGACAAAACAGAGACCGGCGCCACTCCTCCGGCTCCGGCGTTCCCAGCGCCGCAAGATAAAATCCCTCATTCGCGGAAATCCTTCCCGCAGCTTTATGTCTCTTTTGTTTTTTCTTTTTCCCATGGCTGAAGCGGAGCCAGAAATCCGGCTTTCTCCAGTTCTCTCCCGATCAGATCCAGCCGCTGTGTATTCGCCGCCTCCACCAGATGATAATGATATCCGGAGGTGGCTGTGCTGAGAACCGTGGAATGGCTGCTGGCAAGAGCTTCGGTGAATTCCCGCACGTCCTGACGGGATCGGATATCCATCTCCGCAGATATACGCCCGTAAACCCGGTGGCTGATACTGATATTTTTGACACGCCCGCCGCAATCCACGATCAGGTTCAGTTCGTCGGCAGCCTGATCCTGACGGTGCCGCACCTTGAATTCTCTTGTGCAGGTATTCTCCTGCTGCATGGCGTATCCTTTTGTAGTGGACAGGATCCCCGGCATGGACGCACGGATCACCGCCATATCCTGCACGATCACCTGGCGGCTGACGCCGAACCGGGCCGCAAGCTCCCTGGCCGCCACAGGATCCGCCGCTGCCCGAAGGATGCGGAGGATCTCCTCTCTTCGCTCTGATGTATTCATAACTGCCTCCTCTCAGACCGCAGTGTCCCAAAATTTCATTTACAGTATATCATCTGCGGCACGCTTTGCAAAGAGGTGTGTATTTTTCACAACCGCGCA
>DWXL01000269.1 GCA_019119235.1 Candidatus Blautia excrementigallinarum
TGATCCATGGTACAGCTTGCCGCGGTTTTGCACACCCCGTCATACGCCGGCAGAGGCCCTCCCTGAACAGGCATATTCAGTTCTCTTATTTTCACCGGATCCATTCCCATCTTATGGGCAAGTTCATTGACCGCGGATTCCACGGCATAAATTCCCTGCGTAGCTCCGTAGCCTCTGTAGGCTCCCGCGGACTGTACATTGGTATAAACCACGTCATAGGCAAAGCGATACGCCTCCGTATGGCGGTAAAGAGCGATCGCTTTATGGCCGCTCAGTCCCACGGTTGTAGGACCGTGTTCCCCGTAAGCGCCGCCGTTGGAAAGGGTATAAACATCCAGGGCCCGGACAATTCCATTCTCATCAGCTCCCGCTCTCACCCGGATCTCCATCTCGTGGCGGGGAGACCCGCTGATCTGGGATTCGTACCGGCTGAAAAGGATCTTGGAAGGCCGGCCGGTCTTCCAGGTGACAAACGCAGGATATATCTCGCTGATCGAGGTCTGCTTCGCGCCGAATCCGCCGCCGATCCTGGGCTTGATCACGCGGACTTTGGAAGACGGGATATCCAGGGCCGTACCCAGAATCCTTCTCACATGAAACGGGATCTGTGTGGAGGACACTACATTCAGGCGGCCGAAATAATCCATATAGCAGTATGTGCGGAATGTTTCCATCATCGTCTGCTGGTTCGCTTTTGTGTGATATGTCTGGTCCACAGTATATGCGCACTTTGAAAGGATCTTATCCACGTCTCCGGATTCCTCCACCGCGGAAGCGCACAGATTTCTCCGGTTGTCCGCCCCTACGGGGACTTTTGCTTCCCAGTTATCCTCCGGATGGACCAGGATCGGGCCGTCCTTCGCCTTATGCATGTCCAGTACCGGTTCTTCCACACGGTACTTCACCTTTATCCTCTTCAGGGCTTTGTCTACCGCGCCTTCCGTCTCTCCCGCCACGATTGCCACTGTGTCTCCCACATATCTTAAATGAGGATCCATGATAAGACGGTCGTAGGGACTCAGTTCGGGATAGGTCTGTCCCGCAAGGGTAAACCTGTTCTGCGGCACATCTTTATAGGTAAATACCGCCACGATCCCCTCCACCCGGCTTGCATTTTCTGTCTGGATCTCCTCCACCCAGGCGTTCGCGTGGGGACTGCGGAGCAGTTTGACGATCAGACAGTCTTTCGGCGCCAGATCGTTTGTATACACCGGTTTTCCTGTTACCAGCGCCATAGCGTCTTTTTTTCTCACCGGTCTGCTGACGTAATTCACTCTCTGATCCCCTCCTTTTTCTGTGCTTTTTTATATGCAAGATATTTACGGATACTTCTCGTCTGCCCCACGAAACCGGAGCATCTGCAGAGATTTCCCGCCAGATATTCCTGGATTTCTTCCTCCGTGGGATCTGTAAGTTCTCTTTCCATGGCGAAAATATTCATAATAAAACCGGGATTGCAGAATCCGCACTGTTCTGCTCCCTCATCTGCCAGAAAGCTTCCGAACTCCTCCGCTTCCTTCTGCATTCCTTCCATTGTGACAATCTTCTTTCCCTCGGCCCGAAGCGCGGGAACGCTGCAGGACAGAACTGGCCTGCCGTCCATCAGGACGGTACAGAGTCCGCAGTTGGAGGTTTCGCAGCCGCATTTCACGCTGTAGCATCCTTTTGTCCGCAGAAGTTCCAGAAGCATCATTCCCGGCTCCACTTCATCATTACAGAACTTCCCGTTCAGCCAAAAACTCAGATTCATTTTTTCATTCCTCCCAGTGTTTCCCATGCTCTTCTCACCAGTACCTCCGCCAGAAGTTTTCTGTATTCCTCTGAAGCGCGCATATTGCTTCCGAACGCCGTATGCTCCGCGGCATACTCTGCAAACTTCTGAACAGCCCCGGTTCTCTCCGTGTCCGACATTTTCTCAAATCTGTTCAGGATACCGTCCGGATCCTCCACGATCTTCGCCCTGCCGGGTCTGGCTCCGATCACCGTCCTTGCCCTGCCCCCGCAAAGAGACACGGCGCAGGTCAGCACCGGGAAATCGGTTTCCGTATTTCTCTGGCTGAAGTAAACGGACTGCTGCGGCGTTTTTTTCACGATCACCGCTTCCAGAATATCTCTGTCTTTTTTCATTTGCGCAAATTCCGCAAGAGGGATCCTTCCCGCATGATGCAGTTCCACCCAGGTATCCAGGGCGAGGAACATGGTGAGCACGTCTGAGAATCCATATCTTCCGAAAATACTTCCTCCCACTGTTGCGCAGTTGCGGAACTGCACGCCCACAATATGGCGCAGGCTTTCCCTCACCGCCCCCTGTGTAAATTCATTGAGAGCGGCGTTTGTCTCCAGATCCCGGAGAGAGGTCATACAGCCGATATAAAATTCATCCTCCCGTTCCTGCACAGTATCCAGGCCCAGCCCGGAGAGGTCGATCGCGGTGGAAACATTCCGGTTCCCCATTTTCAGCCAGATCATCCCGCCCAGAACGCAGGCCGACTTCTTCTGATTCAGTTCATAGGCCTCTGCAATGCTTTTTACTTTTACATAATCTTTGATCTTCAGCATCTGCGATATCCTTTCTTCCCGTTTATAACGAATATCATTTGTCAGCGCAGACTCCGTCCCGAAACAGACAAAGACTGCATTATATTTAAGTTTAACAGGTATCTTCCAAAAAATCCACCGGAAAGTAAAAAGCAGCAGCCGAAAAAAATCCGGAAGGATCCTCTTTCCCGGGATCCCTCCGGATTTTATATAAATAAATTATCTGTCAGTTTATCAGCACCATTCAGATTCTGTTATTGATGGCTGTCACAAGAGCGTCGATAGAAGCGCGGATGATATCCGGGTCAACGCCGGCGCCCCAGGAAAGATTTCCGTTGGGGCTCTCGATTCCGACATATGCGATTGCCTTGGAACTGGAGCTTCTTTCAAGCGCATGTTCCTGATAGGTAACAAGGTTGTACTTAAAGTCATAGGCTTTCTTAAGCGCGTTGCTCACCGCATTCAGACGTCCGTTTCCGACAGCCTCTGTAGTAATCGTTCTTCCGTTAAAGGTCGAGGTAACCTGAGTGATGATATTGCTGTCTTTCTGCTGGAAATGCACTTCATTGATGGTCAGCGGCTCAACCACATTCTCAAAGGTCTTCTTAAACAGGTTAAAGATTTCATCCGGATGCAGCTCTTTGTGTTTGTGGTCGGAAAGCGCCTTGGCTGTGTAACCCATGGCCTCACGCATTTTCGGCGGAAGGTTCAGGCCGTATTTAGTCTCCAGGATATATCCTACGCCGCCTTTGCCTGACTGGCTGTTGATACGGATAACATCCGCGTCGTAATTGCGGCCCACATCGGTGGGATCGATGGGCAGATAGGGAACTGTCCAGCGGCCGGGATCCGTTTCATCTCTCCAGTGCATACCTTTGGCGATAGCGTCCTGATGCGATCCGGAGAAAGCGGCGAATACAAGGGCGCCGCTATAAGGACTTCTCTCATCCACCTTCATTCCCGTACATTCCTCATAAACCTCGCAGATATGGGGCATGTCGGAAAGGTCAAGCTTCGGGTCCACGCCCTGGGAATACATATTCATGGCAAGTGTGATGATATCCACGTTACCTGTACGCTCTCCGTTTCC
>DWXL01000270.1 GCA_019119235.1 Candidatus Blautia excrementigallinarum
GAGATGAGTTATGCCAAGGAGGATTGTTATGGAATATAAGGAACTGGAAAAACTTGCCCTGGATACAGGGTTCAGTTATGCGGCGGAGCTGGACGCGTCCACGCTGGAGCTTCGCCAGGAGGTGCGGGATATGTGCGGCGCCAACACCTGCGGTATGTACGGCAGAAACCTTGCCTGTCCTCCGGCCTGCGGAACGCTTGAGGAGTGCCGGAAACAGGTGGAAGAGTACGGCCATGGGATCATTGTCCAGACTGTGGGAGATGTGGAGGACAGTATGGATTTTGAAGGCATGGTGGAGACAGAACAGAGGCACAAGAAATATTTTTATGAAATGACAGAAAAGCTTCGGAAAGCCTGTCCGAACGTCCTTCCGCTGGGAAGCGGATGCTGCACGGTATGTAAGGAGTGCGCCGGTCCCGGGGCGCAGTGCCGGTTCCCGGAGAAACGGATCTCCTCTCTGGAGGCTTATGGGATCGTGGTCAGCGATCTCTGCAGCCGCAACGGGATGAAATACTATTACGGACCGCAGAAGATCGCTTATACGTCCTGCTTTCTTTTGAAATGATATTTGCGCCTGCTTGTCTCTTCTGCCGGAGGAAGCGGGCGTTTTTTGTACCGGCTGCCGCTTACAGTCCAGGAATATGCGTTTGGATATTTCCTGTGGTTATTTCTGCTCTTCCATATCGATAAGCCGGAAGGAAAGCATCAGATAAAGCAGCTCGTCCGGGTCGGACAGATCAGATTTCAGGTGTTGGCTGATACGGTCCAGGCGGTACAGAAGCGTGCTGCGGTGGATAAAAAGTTCCTGAGCTGTCTTTGTGGCGTTCTGATGGTTTTCCAGATAACAGCGGAGCGTCTGGTAGAGAGGGGACTGGCTGTTTTCTGATTCATATTTTAAACTGAGAAGCTTCTCGTGGCATATCATGTACGCGGGAAGTTTTTTTGTGGTTTGTTCCAGCAGGTAAGGCAGGGCGATATCGTTGAAGCGGTGGATCCAGCGGTGGGGAAACTTGCGGCTTCCAACCTGAAAAGAAAGAGAAGCCTGGACATACTGACGGTGAAAATTAAAATGCCCCAGCATTCGGCGGCTGTATCCGGCATTGAGGAAACTGTCCCGGATAAAACTGGCGAGTTTCTGTTCGATCTCTGATTCCGAGAGCTGACACAGATCCAGATTAATATAGATCACGATATTTCCTTTGTGCTCCAGGGCGCAGGAAGCGGAGACAATATTTTCGATGTAACTTATGATGGAACGGTGAGTCAGGTTTTTGTAATCCAGAAGTTCCGTCTTCAGGAAAATACAGAGATAATAATGGGAGGAGAGCCATCCGTAATCTGTAAGCCTGCGGCTGACTTCCACATAGTCTGCGCTGGAATCTGTCAGAATGGTGTGGAAAATCTGATGGAGCTGATGCCGGACGTCGTGGCTGTCTACAATGTTGGTGGACAGGGCGTGAGAGATAACGCGCGCCAGATATTCCAGAATAAAACCGAAGGTATCGTCCAGAGGCGCTTCCCCTTCTGTATAAAGAAGGCGGTAAAGTGTTCTGTCAAAGCGGCGGATATTGACGCAGAGACTGGGGAGAGCCACGTTGTTTCCGGAATAGTAGAAGTATCCTACACGGTGAAAGGCTTCTTCATATTGAGGATCCTGCTTCAGCGCAAGGATAAGATCTGCGGTTTCATCCGTGGAACCCAGGACAGAATTGGGGAGCTGTCCGAAAGAGAGAACCCGGGACGCGATGATAGTGAAATCCATGCCTATTACCATCATGGGATTGGGGATCACCGGGGCTGTCAGATCCAGGAGCGCCTGGATGGATCCGTTCATCAGCCGGGATTCAAACAGTGCCTGACTCCATTCCTCATATGTTTGGAAAATCTTCTCCGCTGCTTCCATAAGAACAACAGGATCCGCTTCGGGAATTATACAGATGTTAGGAATCTGCGCCGGAATATCCTGATCCGGAAATCTGGTCAGGATCATCATGCTGTGAAGTGGATTTCGGAGAAAATCTTCCGCCGGTTCTGTAGAAATGTAGATGAGGCCGCCGGAAAAAGGCTGTTCCGGTTTGTGATGGACAGCATATTTCAGACAGGGCTCGCTGGTAAACGTTTCCGCGGTCTGAAGGTGGAATTCCTGCTTCAGATGCCATAAAATCAGTTTCGGACTGAGCTGCATATCGTTCTCCTTTGATAAATCTATTGTCGTGTGATCTGAGCTGGTTGTACGGTTAAAAAAGAGCAAGTGTTCAAGTTAGCTGTATGAATCGGGCTGCCGTACGGTTGAAAGAGAGCAAGTGTACAAATTAACCGTATGAATTGGGCTGTTTGTACGGTCGAAAAAGAGTAAGTGTTCAAATCAACCGTATAAATCGGGTTGCTGTACGGTCGAAAAAGAGTAAGTGTTCAAATCAACCGTACAAATCGGGCTGCTGTACGGCCGAAAAAGAAAAAGGTTCAAAATAAACCGTACGAAGCATGCCATATATACGGATAAAAAAGAGCAAGTGTTCAAAATAACCGTATAATCCAGATATATGTACGGTTGAAAAGAAGAAACATCCAAATCAACCGTATAAGTACTGCCGGATACAGTATAAAAATCATCTTGTTTCATTTTAACATCCGATCCTTAAAAATACAAGAATAGATATCCTACAAAATGTAGGAAAACACCTTCTCAAAATAGAATATATGTGTAAATAGAAAAACAGTTTTTCCTGTGATAAAATAGGATTATAGCGAAAGTACGGCTTTCCTTTAATTTGTAGAATAAAGGAGGAAACAAAATGATTATTATCGGTGAAAAGATAAATGGATCCATCCCGTCAGTAGCGGAAGCCATCGCCAACAGGGATGCGGAATTTATTAAGAACCGTGCCCGGATGCAGGACGAAGCGGGAGCTACATATATAGACTGCTGTGCTTCTGTTCCGGAAGAAGTGGAAGTTGAGACTCTGAAGTGGATGATCGACTGCATCCAGGAAGCGACAGACCTTCCGATTTCCGTGGACAGCCCCAGCGCGAAGGTCCTGGCGGAAGTTATTTCCTACTGCAAGAAGCCGGGGCTTGTAAACTCTGTATCCGGCGAGGGAGACAAGATGGATGTGATCTTTCCGCTGATCGCGGATACGAAATGGGAAGTGATCTGTCTTCTGTCCGACGACACGGGTATTCCCAAGAATACGGCCGACAGGCTGAAAGTATTCGACAAAGTGATGGCAAAGGCGCAGGAGTACGGTATCGCTCCTTCCAGGATGCATATTGACCCGCTGGTTGAGATGCTCTGCACATCAGAAAACGGAATCGACACCAACGTGGAAGTGATCAGCACGGTAAGGAAACGTTATCCGGATATCCACATCACGGCGGCGGTGAGCAACATTTCCTTCAACCTTCCGGTAAGGAAGATGATCAACCTGGGCTTCACGGTTCTGGCAATGAACGCGGGACTGGACAGCGCGATCTTTGATCCCACCAACAGAGACATGATGGGCGTGATCTACGCCACAGAGGCGCTGTTGGGCGAGGACGACTACTGTATGGAATATATCGGCGCGTACAGAGAAGGGATCTTCGGACCGAAGAAATGATATTAAGGACGGAGGCCATCCGCCCGGAATCATAAAACAGCAGGCGGTTTTTCAGGCTGCTTTGCTGTAAAAGAATTTTAACCAAAAAAGAGGAGGTAGACAAAATGGCAGGTATTCAGGAAGTTTATGATCTGGTAGTAAAGGGGAAAGCAAAAAAAGTAGGAGCAGTTGTAACAGAAGCGCTTGAAGCAGGCTGCGATCCCGCAGAGATCCTTAATAAAGGTATGATCGCGGCTATGGACGAGGTTGGAGCCAAATTTAAAAACGGCGAGATCTTCGTTCCGGAGATGCTGGTAGCGGCAAAGGCTATGAAGAACGGCGTAGAACTTCTGAAACCCCATCTGGCATCCGGCGTTGCGGGCGCGGCAGGCAAGGTGATCATCGGCACGGTGGCCGGTGACCTTCATGACATCGGCAAGAACCTGGTTGCCATGATGCTGGAATCCTCAGGATTCGAAGTGATCGACCTTGGCGTGGATGTACCCAAGGAGAAATTCGTGGAAGCATATGAAGCGAATCCGGATACGAAGCTGATCTGCTGTTCCGCTCTTCTGACCACTACCATGAACGCGATGAAAGAAACGGTAGAGCTTTTGAATGGTTCTCCGTTCCGCGGCAATATCAAGGTTATGGTAGGCGGCGCGCCTATCAGCCAGGCATTTGCAGATGAGATCGGGGCAGACGCATATACAGAGGACGCCGCATCCTGCGCACAGAAGGCGAAAGAGCTTGCTGCATAAAACCGGCGGAGTGAAAGGAGGGTTTTTACATGTTAACAGCAAAACAGAATATGATTGAGTGTATCAAGGGAGGAAATCCCGATAGATTTGTAAATCAGTATGAAGCGATCCAGCTTCTGTTCCATCCCTTTATGTTTGCCAGTCCTCTTCTTCAGGAAGGACAGGAGAATGTGAAGAATGCCTGGGG
>DWXL01000043.1 GCA_019119235.1 Candidatus Blautia excrementigallinarum
TCCATCCAGGCAAAGCCAAGCTCAATGGTAATGCCTCTTTTTTTTTCTTCTTTCAGACGGTCTGTGTCGATTCCTGTCAATGCCTGGATCAGACAGGTCTTTCCATGATCCACATGGCCCGCCGTACCGATGATTCCATATCTCATAACCTTAACCTCTGGAGTGTCTTTTTCTTCAAAAACTTTCCCTCTTTTTAACGTCAGTCAGCTCCTGCGTTCTGTCTTGTGTCTGCCCTTTATTCTACCACACTCGCCGTAAGACGTAAAGAAGAGCCTGAAACCCACCAGTCAGTTCCGGAACAAAAACACCTGGAGACAGGTCAGGCTGCGCCGCTTTCCTGACACAGCATCTCTTTCCAGGTGTTTTATCGTTCGTCATTCTAAATTTTTTCGGTTCTGTTCATTCGCCTTTTTTATTTAATACAGTAGGTCGTATGGAGTAAATGATGGGCAATATGACTGTTGGGTTCCTCCAGGAACTCCTCGTAAATCTTCTTAATAGCCGGATTTTCGTGGGACTTCCTGTATGGAAGCTCCCTGTCATGAGCAAAGGTAGCCTCTCTTCTGGCAGCGTACGCTTCCGCCTGGTCGGTATCCATCAGCATTTTGGGCTGGCCGCCGCCGCTGACGCATCCTTCCGGACATGTCATCACTTCGATAAAATGAAGATCCAGGGTTCCATTCTTCACAGCCTCAAGCACGGGGATCACATTTTTCAGTCCGGTGACAACGCCTACCTTCAGATTCAGGTCCCCCACTTTCAGAACAGAAGTACGGAAGCCTTCTGTTCCGCGCACTGCCGTTACCTCCACATCAGGAATCGGCTGTCCTGTTACCAGCTCGTATCCGGTACGGATCGCCGCCTCCATGACGCCTCCCGTAACACCGAAGATCGTTCCGGCACCGGTATAAAGACCAAGAGGCTGGTCGAACTCCATCTCTTCCAGACTGTTCCAGTCAATTCCCATATCACGGATCATCCATGCCAGATCTCTGGTGGTAATCGCCACATCCACATCCTGATAACCGCTGTCTTTCATTTCTGGGCGGCTGCACTCAAACTCCTTGCAGGTACAGGGCATCACGGAAACACTGTAAATGTCGGCTCCTGTTTTTCCCTCAAGCTGAGCCCCATATGTCTTAAAAATAGCTCCTCCGATCTGCTGGGGGCTCTTCGCGGAAGAAAGGTGATCCTTCAGCTCCGGATAATTATTTTCCAGGAACTTCACCCACGCGGGGCAGCAGGAGGTAAACATGGGAAGAACGCCGCCTTCTGTGATCCGTTTTACCAGCTCCGTGCCTTCCTCCATGATCGTCACATCTGCCGGGAAGTTGGTATCATACACTCTGTCGAAGCCCAGCGCATGAAGGGCGGCGGAAAGTTTTCCAGGAGTAAGAGAACCAAGTGCTTCGCCGAATTCCTCCGCAATGGCTACCCGGACTGCAGGCGCGCACTGGACGATGGTAAACTTCTCTTTATCCGCAAGGGCTGCCTTTACTTTATCTACATTGCAGACTGCATGGGCGGCGAACAACGGCTCCTTTACGCAGTCCGGAATATGTCTTTCTTTTTTTACTCTTTCATAAGCGTCTTTGCCATGGGTCAGTACAGACACATAGGATTTGCATTTCTGCACGCACTGGCCGCATCTGACGCAGCGGCTCTCATCAATAGTCTGAGGCTGCCCCTGCTCTCCTACTATGGCATAGGCAGGACAGACCTCTGCACACTCACGGCAGCCGGTACAAAGATTCTTATCTATTTCTACTATCATGAATTCTGTCCTCCCTTATCTCCAGTTTTTCGTCAGGAGCAGAGCTTCTGCCGCCTTAATGTTCTTTTCTTCCCGTTCCGCTTCCGGGTCCACCAGGCGAAGGGCCTGGTGCGGACAGACGCGGACGCAGGCCGGACCGCCTTCGATCCCGGCGCAGAGATCGCACTTGGAGGCGAAAACCTTCGTTTCCTCTCCCATAGGCTGAGCCACAAGCTTTCCGCCCTTTGCGTAGGGAAGCAGTGCGATGGCGCCGAACGGACATGCCTGCATACAGTCTTTGCAGCCGATGCATTTCTCCGCGTCCACGATCACCTGATGGTCGATGCGGCTGATCGCCCCCTTTGTACAGGCGTTCAGACAGGGCGCATCCTCGCAGTGCTTGCACTGGATCGGCATACAGCCCTCTTCAAATTTCGTCAGAAATAATCTGGGCGCAACAGGAACCGTCACAGTTCCCACGGTTTTTCCTACGTGATTGCTCTCACGGTTATGAACGGTAAAGCAGGCCAGTTCACATGCTCTGCAGCCTGTACATTTTGTACTGTCACCCACTACGAAGCAACCTAATTCCTTTTTCATGATCCTGTCCTCCTATTCCTGTGGATGATTCTCTTTAAATGTATTTCTGGCTGTTTCCGCCCGCTTGCGTTCCATAGCGGTTTCAAGATCCTCCTCCGTGATAAGAGCGAGGGCCTCTGTTGGGCAGACTCTCACACAGGCCGGACCGCCTGGCAGCCCGTAGCACAGGTCGCATTTATTGGCGGTTTTTTTCAAAGTTTCGTCCGCCTGGATATGGCCTTTTCTTTCCGTCATATTGATGGCGCCGAAAGGACAGGCATCCATACAGGATTTACAGCCCATACATTTGTCCTGGTCTATGATCACACAGTGATCCTTCTGGGAAATAGCTCCCACCGGACAGACGGCCATACAGGCCGGATTTTCACAGTGCTTGCACTGTACCGGAACGCTGAGGCGCACAGTCCTCACCACATGAAGCCTTGGATTGAAGTCATAAGAATCCGGATCCACTTCAAAAATATGCTTTCCCTCATGGGCGACCACGCATCCGATCATACAGGTGCGGCATCCGATACAGAGGTCAGGGTTTCCTTTCACAAAGTAATTCATGCTTTAGCCCCCTTTCCCGTATCAATTCCCATCTGGGCGCGGATATCGTCATAAAGCTCCATTACATGGCGCTCTGCCCACTCCTGGTCTTCGATCTTTTCTACGCGGCAGGCGCAGTATTTGTACTCCGGCGTATTGCTGATAGGATCAAGCTTGGCCGTTGTCAGCTCGTTGCATGCTCCGACCCACCACTGATAAGTCATATAGGTCGCACCCGGCTCCACACGGTCTGTAGGCAGGCATCTTGTAATACAGTATCCTCTCTTGGAAAGGATTTTTACAAGCTCTCCCTTTTTCAGGCCCATACGCTCACAATCTCCTGTGTTCATCTGCACCCATCCCGGTTCGTCCTCCAGATTGCGCAGGGTGCGGCAGTTGCCTGTCATAGTACGGACAGAATAATGCCCTACTTCCCTGACAGTGGAAAGCGTCATCGGATACTGGTCGTTTTCCAGCTCCACAGGCGGGTGCCAGTCTGTTCCATAGAATAGAGCCTTATGATCCTTTGTTCCGAAAATGCCGTCTTTGTGAAGATAAGGCGTACCCTTGTCTTCCATGGACTTATCGCGGCAGGGCCACTGTACACAGCCGTATTTTTCGATCTTTTCATAGGTAGCTCCCTTAAAGCTTGGACAAAGATCGATCATTTCGTTCCAGATTTCCTCTGTGTTTTTATAGTTCATAGGATATCCCATAGCTGTGGAAATCTCCGCGATAATCTGCCAGTCAGGCTTTACATCGCCCTCCGGCTCAATAAGCTTTCTCACTCTCTGGAAGCCTCTGTCCGCGCAGGTATAGATACCTTCGTTTTCTCCCCAGGCCGCAGCCGGAAGGATCACGTCCGCATAAAGACCTGTCTTGTTCATATAGATATCCTGCATTACCACAAAGTCGCACTTGTCCAGAGCTTCTCTGACTTCCGCAAGATCCGGATCCGACTGGGCCGGATCCTCGCCGAATATGTAGTACGCATGGATACGTTTCTTCTCGTCTTTCTCATGAAGGATCCTGTGGGGCACATGAGTAATGGGACATCCGATCTCACTTGGAAGGGATACGCCCCAGGCTTTTTCAAATTTTGCCCTTGCTTCCGGATCCGTCACATTCTGATATCCGGGATAGGAATTCGGCAGAGCTCCCATATCGCAGGCGCCCTGAACGTTATTCTGTCCGCGGACAGGGCCGATACCCATTGCCGGGCCTCCGAAATTGCCTGTCATAAGAGCCAGGTTTGCCAGTCCCTTCACTACGTCTACCGCCTGGGTAAACTGACAGACGCCCATGCCGTAAAGAATCATGGCCGGCTTGGTTGTGGCGTACATTCTCGCGGCCTTACGGATCGTTTCTGCCGGAATGTGAGTGATAGGCTCCGCATATTCGGGAGTATATTTCTCGATCACTTTCAGGAATTCTTCAAAACCTTTTGTGTGTTCCTCAATAAATTTCGTATCCGCCAGACCTTCCTTCCAAATCACGTTCGCCATAGCGTTTACCAGAGCAAGGTTGGAACCGCCCTTGAGCTGGAGATGAATGTCTGAGATACGGGCGGTCTCCGTCACACGGGGATCCGCACAGATAATCTTCATTCCCTTCTGCCGTCCGCGGACAATACGTCTCGCAACAATAGGATGGGAATCCGCTCCGTTATAGCCGAAGCAAAGTAAACAGCCTGCATCCTCGATCTCCGGGATGCCCATGGACATTGCGCCTGAACCTAAAGAATACAGTAGACCCGCTACCGAAGGCGCATGTCATATTCGGGCGCAGTGATCGACATTGTTGGTGCCGATGCACGCGCGCATAAATTTCTGCATCAGGTAATTGGCCTCGTTGCCCGCGCCTCTGGCGGAGCCTGTTCCCATAATGGAATCCGGGCCGTATTTCTCCTTGATCTCTCCAAGACGTTTTGCCACATAAGAAATGGCCTCCTGCCAGGATACCTCCTGAAGAGGCGCTTTCTTTCCCCCTTTTCGGATCATCGGCTTACGCAGACGCTTGGTAAGTATCTGGGGATCGTTAAGATAATCCCAGCCGTAATGACCTTTCAGGCAGAGGGTTCCGTCATTTGTCCTGCCCTTGGCAGGCACTGCTTCTACGATCTTATTCGCGTCGGAATCGACCGTAAACATTATCTGACAGCCCGCGCCGCAGTACGGACAGGTTGTCTGAACCTGTTTTAAAGCCATGAATGTTCCTCCTCCCACTACATTTTTCTGTTCGTTTTTATTTTAACATTGATGCTTTTTCTCAGCAAGGAAAAAGCAGTAGTTTCTTATATTTTTTTCTGTTTTTTATATTTTTCTATCCTCTTCTGAAGAATATTGGCGCATTTTCCGATATCTTCCAGCCCTACGGACGGAATTCCGGCAATTTTTATCCCGGTGTCCGTCACCAGAGCAAGAAGCGTGGCAGGATCGCAGACACTTTCCTTTGAAATTTCTCCGCGGACGATCTCAAATTTGGGATACCCGGAACCTTTCAGACCTTCGGCAAGTATCACGTCCGCCTCCGGAAAAAGCTTTGCAAGCTCTTCCGGACTGCTGTCCGGCTGTTCCTTCACCGCCATCCATCTGCTTCCGGAAAAAATACAGGTTCCGAAAGCTCCCGCCTGCCTGAGCCGGAAAGTATCTGTTCCTTCTGTATCCGCCTGAAATTCATGTCCGTCATGTTTGAGCACCGCCGTACGGTATCCTCTTTTTTTCAGTTCCGGGATCAGCTTTTCCAGAAAAGTCGTCTTGCCGGAGTTTTTCACGCCGCTGACTGCGGCAATATACGGTCTTATAGCATCCACACCGTCACCTTCTCTCCCCCTTTGATTCCTTCTGTTCCGGCGGGAATATCCAGAAGACAGTTGCAGCCCCTGAGGGTACCGATGGCCCCCGAGGAGTAGATCCCCTGGGGAAAGGATACGCTTCCGTCTTTATAAACCGCCCTGACAAAACGCCGCACCCGGCTTTTTTTCTGAAAATCCCCTTCCATTATCCCCTGCCTTTTTTCCATCAGACAGGTTTCATCTCCCGTCATTTTCGCCAGCATAGGGCGGAACAGAAGCTCCAGGTTTGCCATGGCTCCAAAGGGATTCCCTGACAGGGAAAGGATGCAGGTATCCTGATATACAGAAAGAATCGTAGGCATGCCGGGCTGGAGCCTGATCCTCCAGAACACCTTCTCCGCTCCCAGCTTTTTCAGCGCGCCGTGGAGGATATCCTTTTTTCCCACAGAAACTCCTCCTGTAGTAAGGATCACGTCTGCATCCTTTGCGGCTTCTTGAAGAGCTTCGGCAAGTTCCTCTTCACTGTCCGGCTGGTGAAGGACAGATTTCGGCAGGATTCCCAGTTCCCTCAGCCGGGAGGATACCATCATTCCGTTGGAATCGTAAATTTTCCCCGGCTTCAAAGGACGCCCCGGAGGACACAGTTCGTCTCCAGTGGTAAAGACTCTGACCGCCGGTTTTCGGAACACCGGGATTTCTGTGTAGCCGATGCCGGAAAGGATTCCCTGCTCCGCAAACGTCAGGCGGGTTCCTTTTTTTAAAAGCAGGCGGCCTTTTTTGTAATCCTCCCCCTGGAAGCAGTAATTATCATAGGATTTCTGGCTTTTATAAATTTTTACCCTGTCTTCCCCGAAGTCCGTATCCTCCTGTTTTACAGCCGTATCCGCTCCTGCCGGAAAGGGCGCTCCTGTCATAATGCGGTATGCCTCTCCCGGTTTCAGGGAACAGGACTGCCCATTGTCTCCGGCATAGATACATCCCGCCACCTTAAGCTCCGCCGGATGTTCCTGATCCGCCTCTTTTATATCTCCGGCTCTTACCGCATAGCCGTCTACAGGGGAACGGGGAAAAGGCGGATTATCCAAAGGCGAATATACATCTTCGGCAAGGATGCAGCCTCCTGCCTCGCTGACTTCTGTATTTACGGTATCCGTTATGATATGCACTCTGTCCAGGATCAGTTTCAGAGCTTCCTCCAGCAAAATTCCTTCCATCATTTTTCTATTCCTCTTTTCCGCTGCTCTAGCAGCATCTCATAATCTTTTGGAGTGTTGATATTCCCAAGTTCCCATTCCCGGGCGGAAACCCGGCAGATATCGTATCCTGTTTCATCAAGGAGACGGAATACTGGAGCGGGCTTTTTTTCTATAATAGCACCGATCTTCCTTCCCAGCATTGCAGGGTAAATTCCGATCAGCGGTTCCGTCCGTTCTCCGTGAGAAAGCAGTAACGGACGGACGTATTCCTGATGATTTTTATTCAGCAGCCTGCCGTGAGCATCCAGAAGTATCTGCAGCACAGACATGGAAATCTGCGGTACATCTACCGGAAGCACAAGGGCATAAGGCGTATCCATAACAGAAAAACAGGCGTGCATTCCGCCCAGCGGTCCCCTTTCCCGGTATCTGTCAGGAACTGTCCGGACGCCTTTTCCCTCCCAGCCATGACCGGAAAGGTATTTTTTCCTGATCCCCAGCATCTCCGCCTTTTCCAGAATACATTCCAGAAAGCTTTTTTCTCCCAGAAGAAGCTCCGCCTTATCTCTTCCCATGCGGCTGCTCTTTCCTCCGGCTAAAAGAAGGAGGGAATAGAGATCTTTTTTTCTGTCATCTGTTTTTCTGTTTTCCATTTTTCTCACTCATCCTTCTGTCATATTTCTGCAGTCTGTATTTCAGATCCGGTAATTTCAATATTTTCATTATATCAGCTATTTTTTCTGTCTTCAATGCTTTCTCCTGCGGGGATAAGAACAGAGAAGTATTTCCTGACCGAAATAAAAAACTTCCGGATACTCCTGCGCTCTCAGGTATCCGGAAGTCTGCTTTATCATGAACTTATGAGGGTATTCTGTTTTATGGCGTTTTTATTTCTTTGTGATGTATCCCTTTGCCTTTAAAGTTTCCGCACAAAGGATCGCTCCGCCTGCCGCTCCTCTTACTGTGTTGTGGGAAAGTCCGATAAATTTATAATCGTATACAGTGTCTTCACGGAGACGTCCCACGGAAACGCCCATGCCGTGTTCGTAATCTACATCTTCGGTAACCTGAGGACGGTTGTCCTCTTCAAGGTACTGGATGAACTGCTTCGGCGCGTTGGGAAGCTCAAGCTCCTGGGGGATTCCCCTGAAATTCTTCAGTGCTTCGATAAGCTGCTCTTTTGTCGGTTTCTTACGGAATTTTACAAATACAGCAGCCGTATGTCCATTGAGGACCGGAACACGCACGCACTGGCAGGTGATCACCGGTTCCGTTGCGGGAACGATTTCTCCGTCAACGATCTTTCCCCAGAGTCTCAGCGGCTCTTTTTCGCTCTTCTCTTCCTCTCCTCCGATGTAGGGGATGATGTTGTGCTCCATCTCCGGCCAGTCCTTAAAGGTCTTGCCCGCGCCTGAGATCGCCTGATAAGTAGTGGCAACCACCTCATAGGGCTCGAATTCCTTCCATGCGGTAAGGACCGGGGCATAACTCTGGATAGAGCAGTTGGGTTTTACCGCGATAAATCCTCTGGTGGTTCCCAGACGTTTCTTCTGATGTTCGATCACTTCAAAATGCTCCGGATTGATTTCCGGCACTACCATGGGAACGTCCGGCGTCCAGCGGTGAGCGCTGTTGTTGGAAACAACAGGAGTCTCTGTCTTCGCATAGGCGTCCTCAATGGCTCTGATCTCTTCCTTGGACATGTCTACCGCGGAAAAAACGAAATCTACTGTAGAAGCAACCTTCTCTACTTCATTCACGTTCATTACAACAATATTCTTAACGGATTCCGGCATGGGGGTATCCATTTTCCATCTTCCGCCTACCGCCTCTTCGTATGTTTTTCCTGCGCTTCTTGCGCTTGCTGCCAGAGTCACAACCTCAAACCAGGGATGATTCTCCAGAAGAGAGATAAATCTCTGTCCTACCATTCCGGTAGCTCCTAAAATACCAACTTTCAGTTTTTCGCTCATAATACTTCTCCTCGCTTCATGTCTTTGTCTAGCATACATTTGTTTTTCCAGTAAATACTATAACACTTTTTCCGAAAATGCAAGTATTTTTTTATGTTTTTTCTTCACAGGAATTAGTTTTTTTCAAGGTATTCTCTGTTTACGGCGATCACCTTTTTCATAACTTCCGGCCCGGGCGCTCCGTATGTCTCGCGTTTTTCCACGCATGTTTTCATACTTACCGCATCGTAGATGTCTTCTTCAAATACCGGGCTGATCTTCTGATATTCTTCCAGCGGAAGCTCGTCCAGAGAAATGCCTCTGTCGATGCACAGAAGCACCAGCCGTCCCACGATCCCGTGAGCGTCACGGAAAGGAACGCCGTGGTTCACCAGATAATCTGCCGCATCCGTGGCGTTGGTAAAGCCGTTTTTCGCGCTTGCCTCCATAACGTCCCTGCGGAACTCCATAGTGGAGATCATTCCGGTAAAAAGCCTCAGACAGCCTTTCACTGTGTCGATGGCGTCAAAGGTAAGCTCCTTATCCTCCTGCATATCTTTATTGTAGGCCAGGGGGATACCTTTCATGGTGGTGAGGATGGAGATCAGGGCGCCGTAAACGCGGCCCGTCTTTCCTCTGAGAAGCTCCGCGATATCGGGATTCTTCTTCTGGGGCATAATGCTGCTTCCCGTGCTGTAGGCGTCGTCGATCTCCACGAAACGGTACTCATTGGAATTCCAGAGGATGATCTCCTCGGAAAAACGGCTGAGATGCATCATCACTGTGGAAAGCGCCGAAAGAAGCTCGATCACATAATCTCTGTCCGATACGGAATCCATACTGTTTCTGGTAGGGCCATCGAAACCGAGAAGCCGGGCGGTGTATTCTCTGTCCAGCGGATAAGTGGTTCCCGCCAGAGCTCCGGCGCCCAGGGGGCAGAGGTTCATCCTTCTGCGGATGTCCGCCATGCGCTCTCTGTCTCTGCGGAACATCTCAAAATATGCTCCCACATGATGGGCGAGCGTAACCGGCTGGGCTTTCTGCAGATGTGTAAATCCCGGCATATAGGTTTCCACATTGTCGGACATCAGGGAAAGCAGTTCTGTAAGAAGCTCTTTCAGCTCCCCGTCGATCTCGTCAATCTCATCCCTCACATACAGCTTCATGTCCAGAGCCACCTGGTCGTTGCGGCTTCGTCCTGTATGAAGTTTCTTCCCGGGATCTCCGATCCTGTCGATCAGGTTCGCCTCTACGAAGCTGTGGATATCTTCGTACTCTGAAGTAATCTCCAGAGTTCCGTTCTCCACATCCTTAAGGATCCCGTCAAGGCCTTCAAGGATCTGGTCTCTCTCCTCTTCCGTGAGAATGCCCTGTTTCGCCAGCATCTTCACATGAGCGCGGCTGCCCATGATATCCTGTTTATAAAATTTCTGATCAAAGGAAATCGACGCGTTGAAATTATAGACAAGCTTATCTGTTTCCTTTGTAAATCGTCCTCCCCATAACTGAGCCATATATTTTCCTCATTTCTGTATATTGTTTTTTCACTGCATCAGTTTACCATATTTTCACCAAAAATCAAAGCGTCTTACCGGAATTCCTCTGTTTTTCCTGCTCTTTCTTCGAAAAAACACATCCGCAGTAATTCTGCCGGTAAAGTCCGTACTCGCAGGAGAGCTCAATGGAGCGCTTATATCCGTTCTTTTTCTTGAAATCCGAAGGAAGATGGGAGACCCCGTATATCTCTCCCAGTTCCTCTCCGATCTCATTTATCTTCGGCGCGTTCTTCAGCGGGCTGATGGAAAGAGTGGTGGTAAAATAGTCAAAATTCCCTTCACTGGCAAGTTTCGCCGCTTCCTCCATTCTCATCCTGTAACAGCGGAAGCACCGCTCCCCGCCTTCCGGAACGTCCTCCAGCCCCTTTGCCATGCGGAAAAACTTCTCCGGCTCGTATGGGCCTTCCACTACGTGAACGGGATGGCGGAAATTCATCTCTTCTGTCATCCGGCGCAGCTCCCCGGCCCGCTTCACATACTCTTCCCGGAAGGATATGTTCGGGTTATAAAAAAACACCGTGATCTCAAAGTATTCTGAAAGATATTCCAGCACGTAGCTGCTGCAGGGCGCACAGCAGCTGTGAAGAAACAGTGTGGGCGTTTTCTCTTCTTTCTTAATATTTTCAATAAGGTTGTCCAGTTCTCTCTGGTAGTTTCTGTTGTTCAATGTATTTCCTTTCCCGGCCCTGACGGGCTTCTTTCTCATGTTTTGGCGCCTTCCAAGGTCATACATCCCCATATGTGTAAACACAATGGGATGTATGACTTTTGGTATCATCATAACATATCTTTTTGGGGGTGCATATGATAAACATATACAAAATATGGAGGTTTTTTATGAATCCACTGCTGGAAGTGAGAGATCTTTCTCTTTCTTATCATACGCCTTCCGGGGAGACTGCCGCCCTTTCGCATATATCTTTCGACCTGATGCCCGGTGAATTTCTTGCTGTTGTGGGACCGTCCGGCTGCGGCAAGTCCACTCTTCTGAATGTGATCTGTGGTCTGCTGCCGCCGGAAGAAGGGTCCGTGACCATGAACGGGACTCCGGTAACACGGGGAGATTCCCGTATAGGATATATGCTGCAGAAGGATCATCTTCTGGAATGGCGCACCATCTACAAAAATATCCTTCTGGGACTGGAAATCCGCAGAGAGATCACGGAGGATAAACTGGCGGATATCGATTCCATGCTGCGTACTTACGGACTGGACAAATTCCGGAACGCCAGGCCGTCCCAGCTGTCCGGCGGCATGCGCCAGAGAGCCGCGCTGATCCGCACTCTCGCGCTGAAACCGGAGCTTCTTCTTCTGGATGAGCCCTTTTCTGCCCTGGACTACCAGACACGGCTGAACGTCAGCGACGATATCGGCGCCATACTCCAGAAAGAAAGAAAACCCGCCATACTGGTCACTCACGATATATCCGAAGCCATCAGTATGGCGGACAGGGTCGTTATCCTTACAAAAAGGCCGGCCTCCGTAGCCGACATTATTTCCATAAAACTGGATATCGAAGACAGAACTCCCCTGTCCTCAAGGAACGCGCCGAACTTTAAATCTTATTTCAACCTGATATGGAAGGAGCTGAACAGCCATGCATGAACCCTCCGCCGCGCAGAAACAATATCTTGCCGCAAGGAAAAAAGAAAAATATATGATCAGTCTGTCCAGGATCCTTATCTTCCTGGGCTTTCTCTTTCTATGGGAAATCTCCGCCGGAAAAGGCTGGATCGATTCTTTTATTTTCAGCAGTCCCACTGCCATCGTACGGAATTTCACAGAAATGTGCCGCAGCCAGGAACTTTTCTCTCATATCGGCATCACACTGGGAGAAACCCTGCTGAGTTTCTTTTTTGTGGTGATCCTGGGAACCGGTACAGCAGTTCTTTTGTGGGCCTGTCCGAAACTTTCGCGGATTCTGGAACCTTACCTTGTCGTCCTGAACAGTCTCCCAAAATCCGCTCTCGCGCCTTTGCTGATCGTCTGGCTGGGCGCCAATATGCGGACGATCGTGGTCGCAGGTATGTCCGTGGCGATTTTCGGAACCATCATCAATCTGTACACCGGTTTTCATGAGACAGATCCGGAAAAATGCAAGCTGATCGCCACGCTTGGCGGTACAAAAAAAGATGAACTGACGAAAATCGTCCTTCCATCTTCTGTTCCGCTGATCCTCAGCGTTATGAAAGTCAACATTGGCCTGTGCCTTGTGGGCGTCATCATCGGCGAATTCATCGGAGCCCGGAAAGGACTGGGGTATCTGATCATCTACTCCAGCCAGACCTTTAAACTTACCACCGTCCTTATGTCCATCCTGATCCTGTGCGTAATAGCCATGGCGCTGTACGGGATATTGGGATACATTGAAAAGCACTGTCTGAAATAATCCGGATCCACATAAAAAAAATTCGGATTCGCGCTCTTTCGACAAAAAGAATTCCCGCACTGTGATATCCTGTAATGCAAATAGTGTATTTATCCGGGCAGCCGGAAGGGCGCGCATACTGAATCTGAAAAATAAGTAAGCCGCCCTGAAATCTTGGTAGGATAGGACGGCTTACTTTGTAAACTGTTAATTCACCGGATCGGGCAGCCATCACCTGCCCGTCGGCTGTCTTGTTAAATATATTATAGCAGAAGCGCCATAAATGTCAAACACGAAATCCCCTTCTACGACGACTTCACCTGATTCCACAACTCCCCATACGTCTCATCCGCCTTCTGCCCCAGATACTGGAATGTCTCCAGCTCCGGAAGCTCTTCCAGATCCGGAAAGGCGATCGTACTGTTCCGGATAGCCTCGTCCTCGATCATCTCTCTCGCCTCCGTATTGGGCGTGGAATAAGTGATATACTCAAAGTTCATAAGCGCGATATCCGGACGGCAGAGAAAATTGATAAACTTTTCGGCGTTTTCCTTGTTCTCCGCGTTTTTCGGGATCACCCAGGAATCGATCCAGATGTTCGAGCCCTCTTTCGGAACCACATATTCCAGATCAGGATTTTCCTTCTGGGTATAGATCGCCTCGCCGGAATAGATCACGCCGATGGCGGCTTCGTTTCCGATCATCTTGTCCCTGACCTGGTCGATGACGTAAGCCTGCACCAGCGGTTTCTGCTCGATCAGCAGATCCCTCGCCTCTGTAAGTTCATCCAGGTCTGTGGAATTAAGGGAATATCCCAGATACCTGAGAGCCACCCCGAAAGCGTCCCGGACAGAATCCTGCATCAGAATATTGTCTCTGTACTTCTCATCCCAGAGGATGCCCCAGCTGTCCACCGGTTCATCCACCATAGTCTTGTTGTAGAGGATTCCAACGGTGCCCCAGCAGTAGGGAACAGAGTATTTATTTTCCGGATCAAATTGCCTGGACTGTTCCATATACTGGCTGCCGATGTATTTGATATTGGGAATATTGTCAAAATCAATCTCCGCAAGCAGATCATTCTCCATCATACGCTGGATCATATAATCGCTTGGACAGACGGCGTCGTAGGCGATCGCTCCGGAGCTGATCTTGGGATACAGGATCTCGTTGGTCTCAAACTCCTCATAGACCACGTCGATTCCCGTCTCCTCCTCGAACATGGTCAGCACTTCCGGATCGATATATTCGCCCCAGTTGTACACAACGACCTTCTCGGAATTCATCATCTGGTTCTCGCCCGCATAATAGATCCCCCCGAACACAAAAAGAATACAGATCGCGGCAGGAACGATCCGGCGCAGGAAGATCACCTTCGCTCTGGAAGGCTTCCTGACTTTTTTCTTCGCGCCCTCTTCCTCTTTCCCGTCAGGCGAATAATTCACCAGGATCAGAAGAACGAGGACAGATACGAAAAGGATCGTGGACAGAGCGTAGATCTCCGGTTTGATCCCCTTCCTCACTTCTGTGTAGATCTTCGTGGAAAGAGTGTCGATCCCCGGTCCCTTGGTAAAATGAGTGATCACAAAATCATCCAGGGACATGGTGAACGCCAGCATGAATCCGGAAAGCACGCCCGGCACGATATCCGGGAAAACCACCTTGAAAAACGCTTTCAGAGGAGACGCTCCCAGATCCAGCGCAGCCTCATATGTATGGCGGCTTGTCTGGCGCAGCTTCGGAGAAACGCTGAGTATCACATAGGGAATATTGAACGTAATATGGGCGATAAGTATCGTGCCGAATCCCAGCGTCATCCGGAGAGCGATAAAAAGAAGCATCAGGGAGACACCCATCACGATCTCCGCGTTCATCATGGGGATATTGGTAAGGCCCATATACATGGTCCGCCAGCGCTGCTTCATTCCCTGGATCGCGATGGACGCCGCCGTTCCGATCACCGTCGCCGCAGCGGCTGCCAGGAAAGCGATCACAAGGGTTGTATAAAAAGCGCTCATGATCTGCTCGTTTTTAAACAGCTCCTGATACCACTTCAGGGTAAAGCCTCCCCATTTCGCCCTGGTCCTGGACTCATTGAAGGACAGGACCATCAATGTGACGATAGGGGCGTACAGGAGAATGAAAATAAGCGCCAGATAAACTTTCTGGATGGATTTTTTTATCAAAACGCCGCACCTCCATCCTCTTTATCATATTTCGCAACCATGGCCATGCTGGCGATAATGAACACCATCAGCACCAGGGAAAGGCCGCTTCCCACATGCCAGTTGCTGTTCTGCTTGAAGGACTGTTCGATCACGTTGCCGATCAGAAGAATCTTGCCTCCGCCCAGAAGATCGGAGATCACGAAGGTTGTCAGTGCAGGCACGAACACCATGGTAATGCCGCTGATCACACCCGGTATGCTTAAGGGAAGCGTTACCTTCAGAAAAGTCTGGACGGAATTCGCTCCCAGATCCCTTGCCGCGTTCAGCACGTTGGGATCGATCTTTACCAGAACGTTGTAAATAGGCAGCACCATAAAAGGCAGGAAATTATATACCATGCCAAGTATAATGGCCGCCGGGGTATTGATGATCTCCAGCGCCGGCAGATGAAGGAATTCCAGGATACTGTTAATCACACCGTTTTTTTCCAGAAGCGTCTGCCACGCCATGGTGCGCAGGAGAAAATTCATCCACATGGGCAGGATGAAGATCAGCACGATAAAACTGGTCTGGCTGACATTATTCTGGCTGAGTATCATCGCCAGCGGGTACGCCAGCAAAAGACAGACCACGGTGCTTACCAGCGAAAGCAGAATGGACAGCCCAAGCGCTTTCAGATTTTCCGCGGTAGTGATCTGCGCAAGATTGGAAAAGGTAAATCCTCCCTCGTCATTGGTAAACGCATAATATACGATCACAAGGAGCGGGATCACTACAAAGGAAACCGACCAGAACAAATAAGGTCCGGCCAGAAGGCGTTTACTCTTCAATGTTTACCGCCTCCTCATCTTCAGATTCCGGTTTCTTCATGATCTGGATATCGTAGGGATCCACATGGATGCTGACTTCCGTGCCTACCGGGAACATATCCGTACTGTGCACCAGCCATTCGTAATTATTGGCCATTACCTCCATCTCATAATGAACGCCCTTGAAGATCAGATGCGTCACAACGCCGTCTATGCTTCCCTCGCCCGGTTTCAGCAGGTCGATATCCTCCGGCCGGATCACCACGTCCACAGGGGTGTTCTGCCCGAAACCTTCATCCACGCAGGGGAACGGAACCCCCAGGATCTTCACCAGGCGGTCTTTCACCATAGTGGCGGATATGATATTGCTCTCGCCGATAAAGTCCGCCACAAAAGCGTTCTCCGGCTCGTTATATATCTTCTCGGGAGTTCCGATCTGCTGGATGTAGCCCTGATTCATTACCACGATCGTATCCGACATGGTAAGGGCTTCCTCCTGGTCGTGGGTCACGTAGATAAAAGTAATACCCAGCTCGTTCTTCAGCCGTATCAGCTCGTACTGCATGTCCTGGCGGAGTTTCAGGTCAAGAGCGCCCAGAGGCTCGTCCAGAAGCAGGACCTTCGGTTCATTGACGATCGCCCTCGCGATAGCGATCCTCTGCTGCTGCCCTCCGCTCAACGAATCCGGCATACGGTTTTCATATCCGTCCAGGTTCACCAGCTTCAGCGCGTACTTGATCTTGTCATGGATATACTGTCTGCTCTTGTTCTTGATCTTCAGGCCGAACGCAATATTCTCCGCGATAGTCATATGGGTAAAAAGGGCGTATTTCTGGAAAACAGTATTCAGCTGCCTCTTATTCGGCGGAAGATTGGTGATATCCTTCCCGTCGAAGATCACCTTTCCCGTATCCGGCGTTTCAAATCCGCCGAGAATACGCAGTGTGGTGGTTTTTCCGCAGCCGCTCGGTCCCAGAAGGGTGAGAAACTCATTTTCTCTTATGTATAGATTCAGATCATCGAGAACGGTCTGCATTCTGTAAGCCTTGGAAACATGCACAAAATCGATCAGCTTGCTGCTCATCTTCATCCCTCCCAAAAATCCCGTTGTTTTCTGTTAGTACAGTTCTTTCTGTATATCATAAAAACAGCGGGATTTCAATAGATTTTACATGTATTTAAATAAAAAATTTTTATCAGATCCAAAGCGGTCTCCAAAAGAAAAGATAGCCAGCGCCAAAAGAGCGTGATATAATAGACCGAAACAGATTTAAGAAGAAAATCGCAGGAGGAAGCCGCATTGACAAAACAGGAATTTAAAGAACTCACACAGAAGCCTGTCCTTCTGGACGGCGCCACCGGCTCCAATCTCATGGCCGCCGGGATGCCCCGGGGGACCTGCACGGAACAGTGGGTGATCGAACATAAAGACGTGATACAGAAACTGCAGAAAGCATATATAGAAGCTGGCAGCAATATCATCTACGCTCCCACTTTCGGCGGGAACAGAATGAATCTTTCGAAGCATCATCTGGAAGACCGGATCGGGGAGATCAACCGGACCCTCGTCTCCTACTCCCGTGAAATCGCCGAAGGCCGCGCTCTTGTTGCCGGCGATATCACCACCTCCGGAGAATTCCTTACTTCCGAGGGGGATTATACCTATGAGGAAGCCTTCGATATGTACCGGGAACAGATCCGTATTCTCGCGGACGCAGGCGTGGATCTGATCGCGGCGGAGACCATGATCAGCATTGAGGAAACCCTTGCCGCCATCGACGCGGCGAACTCCGTATGCAGCCTTCCCATCCTGTGCACCGTCACTGTGGAAGCGGACGGAAGTATCTTCAGCGGAGGAAACGCGGCGGAGGCCGCGGCGGCGTTTGAAAGCGCCGGCGCCGACGCGGTAGGCATCAACTGCTCTGTCGGCCCGGACCAGCTGGTATCTGTCGTTCGCGCCATCCGGGAGGCGGTTTCCGTCCCGGTTGTCGTCAAACCTAACGCCGGTATGCCGATGATCGACGACTTTGGAAACGCAGTCTACAATATGACTCCTTCCGACTTCGCCCGCCACATGAGAGCGCTCATGGACAACGGCGCCTCCATCGTGGGCGGCTGCTGCGGCACAACTCCTGATTTTATCAGGGAACTGTCCGGAGTCATTTAAGTCTTTATTTTACCTTTATTGCTTTTTCAGGACACATCTCCTGGCAGCAGAAGCACCGGATGCACTTTTTGTAGTCGTAGACCGGTGCTTTTTTCCTGCCGTTTTTGAAGTCAACGGCTTTGCCCGGCACCGGACAGCTCTTCACGCAGACACCGCATTTAATACAGAGGCTCTCGTCTATATATGGTTTCTTCTGAAAGATATTCAGAGCTTTCGCCATCCGTTCCCAGATCCCGTAGCGCACCCGCCTTCTGTCCACACGGAAATCCGGTTTTCCGAATCTCTCCTTCGCCTCTTCCATTGTAACCGGTCCGTCCGGAGTCAGGATGGATATCTCTTCTTTTTTCCAGGTTCCCAGACCCATTTTTTCCCCGTGATAACAGGTGGGCACCATCCTGGGGTCCAGATCGATCAGGTAGCAGAAAACACTGTCAAGGGCAACCGGATCCTGCGACATCAGGATCACGTTCATGGGAACAGGATCGCCGGATCCCGGCCCGTTTCCCTCCATGGCAACGATCCCGTCCATGATATACAGCCTGGGATTCACAAGACGGTTGAGATCCACAAGCATTCTGGCAAAACTGTCCGCGCTGGGATACTGCGTGTGGCCTTTTGCCTTGTGAAAACCATATACAAACCCGTAACTGTTTTTCACTGCGCCTGTGATCCTCTCAAGCGCGTGAGTCTTCATCTTGCAGACAGAGATCACGCAGCTGCTTTCCGCCGCCTCTCTGGCAAGGATAAATTCCTTCGCCTGTACTCCTTCCGGATAACGCACCTTCACACCCGCGGAAAAATCCACTGCGGGAACGCCGTACCTTTCCAGGTATGCGTCCATTCCCGTTCCCGCGATCACCTTAGAGGTGTTTCCGGTCCCGCAGGAATCCCCCGCGATCATGTTCCCGTACCCTTCTTCTCTCAGGATCCTGGCAAACATTCCCACCACCGCGGGATGTGTGATCACAGCACGGTCCGGATCCGCTTTTTTCAGAAGATTGGGTTTCAGAAGTATTTTTTCATTTTTGTCAGGCAGGATCTCCCGGATATCCAGAAGCTCCATCCCTTTTTTCAGTGCTTCATAAACAGAAGCTTCCCTGTAGGAATTACAGGGAAGCAGGATTACTTTGCTTTTTTTATTCATATCATATCCTCATTCACGGCCAAGGTCCGTCTCTCTCAGCGCTTTTCTCACAGGCAGGATACAGGCGGGAACCACGGAAAGGAAATCCACGCCCATTCGGAGAAATGTTTCTGTGAGCTGCGTGTCCGCGGCGATCTCTCCGCAGATCCCCACCCGGCATCCCTCCTGATGTCCGGCGTCCACAACCATACGGATCATTCTCAGGATCGCGGGATGATGGTCGTCGTATTTATCCTTCAGAAGCGGGTTCTGTCTGTCCATGGCAAGCGTATACTGCGTAAGATCGTTGGTCCCTATGCTGAGAAAATCCACTCTCTTCGCCAGTTCGCGGGCGATCATCACCGCGGCGGGCGTCTCGATCATGATGCCCGTCTCGATATCGCGGAAGGGAACCTTCTTCCCTGTAAGCTCCTCTTTGACCTCCCGGATAATGGCTTCAATCTCGTCCAGTTCCTTCTCTGACGATATCATAGGATACATCATTGCAAGGCTGCCGTAAGCGCTGGCACGATAGATCGCGCGCAGCTGCGCCCGAAACAGCTTCTCTCTGTCCAGGCAGAGCCGGATGCCCCTGTTTCCCATGATGGGATTCGTCTCCTCCGGTATATCCAGATAAGCCGCCTGCTTGTCTGCGCCAAGATCTGCGGTACGGATCACCGCCGGACGGTCTCCCATGACTTCCGCAAGTTTTTTGTAAGTCTGGAAAAGCTCGCTCTCCCTGGGAGCGCTCTCTCTTCCAAGATACTGAAATTCACTGCGCAGAAGGCCGATACCCGCCGCCCCATAGTAAAGGACATTGTTCAGATCGCTCATGTTGCCGATATTGGCGTAAAGCCCGATCTTTTTCCCGTCGGCGGTCTCGTCCGTCTCGTCCCGGAATCTCAGGAGAGCTTCTTTTTCCTTCCTGTCGGCTTCCAGGCGGAGCTTGTACTCTTTCAGGACTTCCTCATCCGGGTCGATATAAAGAGTGCCCGTATAACCGTCTACAATAGCGGTCCTTCCTTCCCATTCGTCGTCGGCCATGACGTCCACCAGCGTGGGGATCTCCATGGTCTTGGCCACGATGGAAGTATGGGAATCCGCGGAGCCGTGATGCATGACAACCGCAAGAAGCCTGTTTTTGTCCATCTCCATGATCTCTGTGGGAGAAAGGGATTCTGTCACCAGGATCACCGGTTCATCACCCAGATTGATCCTTGCGGACGATCCTCCCAGTATCCGGATCAAACAGCCGGAGATTTCCCGGATATCTTCAAGTTTCTCCGCGATAAAGGAAGCCTCCAGACCCCGGAAGGTCTCTGTCATCTCGTCCCTGTTGAGCATAACCGCATAGGCGGCGTTCACTTTCTCGGACTTTATGCAGTCCTCGATGGCGCGGCGGAAACTCTCCGACTCAAGAAGTTCGATCTGCCTGAAAAAGGCATACGCCTCCTGTTGATTCAGGAGGCGTTTTTCCTCGTACTGAGATTTAAGATCCGCGGCGGCGTGAAGAGAGGCGTCCCGAAAAGCCAGGATCTCCTTCTTCACACTGCCCGCCATAGACTGGCGGATCTGATATTCTCCTCTGCTGTAATATAAGATTTTTCCGATGGCAATTCCTGAAAAGGTAGCGGTACCTTTAAAAATTTCCATCCTGAGTCCTCCTTAATCCTGTCAGTCGCAGGCTGCGCGGAATTCCGTCCAGTTCTGGCTGTACTGCTCGTTTGCCTCTTCGCTTACATTCTGCACGATCTCTCCGCTCTCAACGGAATCCGGAACAACCAGATCCGGATTTACAAGCTCGTCGGCAGCCTTATTCGTGCAGTAGTAACCGATATAGTCGAAGCACTGCGCGGCAACTTCCGGCTGGAGGATATAATCCATAAACTGATATGCTCCGTCCTTATTGGGCGCCTGGCTGGGGATAAACATACCCATGATTCCGAATCCAAGGCCCTCTTCCGGATATACCACTTCCAGATCCGGGTTCTCCGCCAGAGCGGCGGTTACCTGAGAGGTATAGATGAAGCCCACGCTGGCCTCGCCGTTAAGAAGGGCGTTCTGCGTGTTGTCATCCTGGATCAGACGCACATTGGGAGCAAGCTCCAGAAGCTTCTCTCCTGTCTCTTTAATAGAGTCGACGTCCTCTTCATTCATGCTCTTACCCAGAGCCATGTTGGTGATACCGTTGATCACGCGGTAGTTGGCGATCAGGGCGATACTGTCTTCCAGAGAAGGATCCCAGAGATCGGCATATCCTTTGATCTCGATATCCACCATCTCAGGATCATAAACAATCAGAGGGATTCCGGCTCCGTAGGGAACAGTATACTCATCTGTCGGATCATAGAACTGTCCCTGATAAAGTGGATTGATATTCTCAAACCCTGTAAGCTTCGATGTATCCAGTTTCTCAGCCAGGCCTTCCTGGATCACGCTCTCCAGAATATAATCGTCCGCGATAACGATGTCGTAATCTCCGCCCTCAGCCATGGACAGCTTCTCAAGCATCGTCTCGTCGGTATCGAAATTGGAGTATATGATCTCAATACCTGTCTCTTCTTCAAATCCGTCAAGAACCTCCTGGGGGAACATGTTTTCCCAGGTAAAAAGCACCAGTTCGTCAGAAGCGGCGCTTACAGGCAATGCCGTTGCCGGAACTGCCAGAACCGCACACACTGCGGCAGCTAAAATTCTTTTCATTTCGTTCTCCTTTTCTTCGTTTTATTCAGCCCTTCACAGTGAAAAAGCTGTAGATACAGTATATCCTACTTTTCTCCTGTTGAAAAGAGTATATTCTTTCCTTTTGAAATTTTTCTGACAAGCAGATACAAAAGAAAAAACACAATGGTGAAAATCAGCATCAGCGTACAAAGCGCGTTGATCTCCGGCGTAACGCCCGTCTTCAGCTGAGTGTATACTTTGATCGGCAGTGTGGACAGCCTGGGTCCGTTTATAAAGATACTGATCACCACATCGTCCATGGACATGGCGAACGCCAGAAGGGAACCCGACATCACCGCCGGCATGATCAGCGGCAGCGTAATATCCCAGAACGCCCGGAAAGAACCGGCGCCCAGATCTCTGGCAGCTTCCTCCAGGGCGGGGTCCATACCCGCCAGCCGCGCTTTTACCTCCATGAGAATATACGGCACGCAGAACACCGTGTGGCCCAGAAGAAGGGTCAGCATTCCGAACGGGATATTCAGAAGATAAAAGAAGGCCATAAGCACCATACCGAGAATGATCTCCGGTATCATCAGAGGAAGGATGGAAACATATTCCAGTATCCCTTTTGTCCTCCATTTGATCCTGGCAAGCCCCACCGCGCCCAGGGTTCCGATCACCGCCGAAAGCAGACAGCTGGAAACTCCCAGGATCAGGCTGTTCTTCAAGGCTTCCAGCATGTCCTCATCCTGGAAGAGCTCCTGATACCAGGTAAGGGAAAATCCGCTGAACCTTACCGGCAGCTTGGATTCATTAAAGGAAAAAATGATCACCACAACCACAGGAAGGTACATCAGGAAAAATATAATCCCCAGGTAGATCCCCGAAAATCTTGAATTCTTTTTCATCCGATCCCCTCCAGTTCTTTTACATTGGTAATTCTTCTGTACAACACGATCATCAACGTGGTAAGCACCATCAGCACAACCGCCAGAGCCGCGGCAAATGGCCAGTTATTGCCTCTTGTCATCTGCTCCTGGATCAGGCTTCCCACCAGAACAATCTTGTTTCCTCCGAGAATGTCCGCGATAAAGAACAGTCCCATGGAGGGAATAAAGGTCAGAATGATTCCGGAGAGAAGTCCGGGAATCGTCAGTTTAAAGGAAACCGTCCAGAAAGCCTTCATCTTCGACGCTCCCAGATCCCGTGCCGCCTCCACAAGGGACCAGTCCAGCTTTTCCGCGCTGGAGTATACGGAAAGTATCATAAAAGGAAGGAGCACGTACACCATACCCACCACAATGGCCGGATAACTGTACAGGATCCTTAACGGTTTTTCTATGATCCCCAGTTTCTGCAGGATAAAATTCAGCACGCCCTTGTTCTGGAGAATGATGATCCATCCATAGAGACGGATCAGGGAGTTGATCCAGAACGGCAGCATCAGGAAGATCATCACCTTTTTCTTCCAGCCCTCCGAAAGTTTCGCCATAAAATACCCGAAAGGATAGCCCAGAAGACAAATGATCGCCGTACTGGTGAGGGCAAGCTGGAAAGATTCCAGGAAAGTCTCGAGATAGACGGGTTCCAGGATCTTTTTGTAATTTTCCAGGGTAAACGCCCACTCCACGCCGAATGTCTCCGCAGACTGGGAGAAACTCAAGGCCACCATATAGATCAGCGGCCCTGCCACAAACACGATGGTAAAAATATACAGGGGAAGGATCATCCAGACAGAGCTGGACCTGCGCCTACGCATTCTTTACCTCCCCGGCGTTTCCTGGATTCCCGGGTCTGTCAACCAGAACCGCGTCGCCCGGTTCAAAACTGAGGCAGACTTTCTCTCCCGGCTGCACAGCCGCGTCGATCCCGTACCGGCTTGCGATCACTTCTGTCCCGTCCGAAAGCTTCAGCACAACGCGCAAAAGTCCCCCTGCGAAACTCTTTTCCGCAACTTCGGCTTCCAGGCCGCAGCCGCCGTCCAGTCTGATATTCTCGCTTCTGACAGCCAGCGTCACTTCTTCACCTTCTTTTACTTCCTCTCCTGCCGCGTCCACCGGCATGATTCCTCCCGGAAGCTCCACAAGGACACAGCCATTCTCTGTTCCGGCGGCCCTGCCCTTAAGAATGTTGGCGTTTCCTACAAAAGTCGCCACATAACTGGTGCGCGGATGATTATAGATCTCGTCGGGAGAACCGATCTGCTCGAATCTGCCTTCGTTCATCACCGCGATCCTGTCGGACATATTGATCGCTTCCTCCTGATCGTGCGTGATGTAGACAAAAGTGATCCCCAGTTTTTTCTGCAGACGTTTCAGTTCGATCTGCATGGCCCGGCGGAGCTGAAGATCCAGCGCACCCAGAGGCTCGTCCAGAAGGAGAACCTTGGGATTATTTACAAGCGCCCTGGCAATGGCCACCCTCTGCTTCTGTCCTCCGGAAAGCTCGGAAGGCTTTCTCTTTTCGTATCCGGGAAGCTGAACGAGTTCCAGCATCTCTTTTACTTTCCGCCTGATTTCTTCCTTCGGGGTCTTTTTCAGTTTCAGCCCGTAACCGATGTTATCCGCAACGTTCATATGGGGAAAGAGAGCGTAATTCTGAAAAACGGTATTTACGTCTCTCGCCTCCGGCGCAAGGGAAGTCACATCCTTTCCGTCCAGAAAGACCTGTCCCCCGTCCGGCATCTCCAGCCCCGCGATAATACGCAGCGTAGTGGTCTTGCCGCAGCCAGACGAACCCAGAAGAGTGATAAACTCGCCCTTTCCGATGGCAAGGCTGATCCCCTTGAGAACATCCGTCTCCTTTTCAAAACTTTTTCTGATATCTTTTAATTCCAAACAAATTTCTGCCATTCTTTTTTCCTATGAAAACCTCCTGTATTTTCCTGATATATTTTCTGTATTTTTACTGTGTCTTTAAATTTCCGACCCAGCGCCTGATCATCTTTCGTTCAGCAGTTCTTCCACATAACGGATGTATCCCTTAATATCAAAAGCAGGTTTAAAGCTGTTTTTTATCTCAAGGGCTTTTTCGCCGCCGTTTTTTAGAAGTTTATACGCCGTCAGCGCAAGCAGCTTCGCCGGAAGGATATAGGCGGTCTCCGGATCTGTGATCCTGAAATCCGCGCCGTGAAGTTTACCCTCAAATCCCCTGAAAGTAAAATTCACCACCGGGAAAAGATGGCTCAGATCGCCCACGTCTGTACAGGCGTTGTTGAAATCGCCCTCCTGCACTGTGCGGTAATCTAGGCCCAGTTCCCGCGCCGCTTCCACCAGCACGTCGTCCGCCTCTCTGGGAATGACCGGCATATATCCCTGAAGGACCTCTCTCTCGATTTTTCCGCCGAAAGCGTAGGCCGCGCCGTCGTAAGCCCTGTGCACCTTCTCACGGTTCTTCTGTATCATCTCAAGGGACGCCGCCCGGACTTTCGTCTCCACTACGGCTTCGTCGGGCACGCTGTTCAACACGTCTCCCGCCTTGCGGATCACGTTATGGAGTCGCACATGATCCTCCTCGCGGAAAGTCTCCCGCATCAGAGCCATCATCTGAATGGCGCTGGTGGTGATGCTTAAGGCGTTCACACCGTTCCAGGGATCCACGGCGGCATGGGCGGTCTTTCCCCTCACCGTCACACGTTCGGCGGTGAAACCGTTGCAAGCCGGGTTCCCCAGATAAAAATCCTCCTCCACCGGAACCATATGTACGTGGGTAGTCATGGCAATGTCTGTCCTGTCAAAAGCCCCCGTCCGGATCAGCTCGCTCTTGCCGGACATGAATTTCACGCCTTTCTTCCTCAGAAGCGGCCGCCTGTCGGCGTCGATATATTCTTCAGCGGGTACGGCGAAAAACGTCAGGGAACCTGTGAGTTCATCTCTGATCACAGGATCCGCAAAGGCAAAGGCGGCTCCCATCATGGCCGCCATCTGGGCGTGATGCCCGCAGGCGTGCGCCACGCCGGTGACCAGATCCGCTTCCGGGTGGGTTCTGCATCCGATGGCGTCCATCTCTCCGATGACGGTGAGATTTGGGCCGCTCTGTGAACCCCAGTCTCCTCTCACGCCTGTGAGAGCCAGACCTGTCTCCACTTCATATCCCAGTTCCCGCAGAATCTGCGCCGTCTTCCTGGCTGTTCCGGTCTCCTCGAAACCAGGCTCCGGATGAGCGGCGATCTCCTGCGCGAAAGCTATGATCCTGTCTCTGTTTTTATCAATCTGATGAATGATCCTCTTCTCTGTCTCATCCACCGGCATCATCTCCTTTGTTTGAAAAAAGCCAGGAACATCGGAATGTTCCCGGCCCGTCGGTAAGCTGGAAAAGGGACTTGAACCCTCGACCCCTTCATTACGAGTGAAGTGCTCTACCGACTGAGCTATTCCAGCTTGTGTTATTTTTGCCCTTTTATGTTCCGATTTACCTTGTATTTACTAGGGTTCCGGAATCTCCAGAATTATCTGTTAATTCCTTTACAATATCAACAAAGTATTAAGAAGACCAGAACGATTAGGGTAGAAATCAGGGTAGAAATACTCATCCACTCTTCTCTCCCCGTGTTTATTGATTTCTACCCTAATTATTGATATAATATCAAGGTAGAAAACTATAATAAAGGGCATATATTTGACACGAGACATATTTTAGCAACAGCCATAAAAATTGTCAAGTATTTGCCGAAAAAAATTATATTATTTTAAATTGAACGGAGTGGTAAAATGGCAAGACGGCATAATGGGGAAGGTTCCTGGGGAACAAAAACAATCAAAGGTGTTACCTATAAATATTTTCGAAACGCTGAGGGCAAATATTTTTACGGCAAAACAAATTCTGAAATTAACACTAAAAGAAAAAAATGGGAAGAAACTCAGAAACAACATCTTACATCCGCCGTTGAAGATATCCGCCGCCAGGCTTTTGGCGATTATGTTCTTTCCTGGCTTCTGGATCAAAAAAAACTGGAAATCAAACGGAATTCAACCGATGGCTATGAGGCCTGCCTAAATGGTCAGTTACTTAATTATACCTTTAACAATTTGTCTGATAAACAAGTGGGTATTTTAACTACCGATGATTTCATTCAATATTATAGTTCTTTGGCAGAGCATTACTCACGATCAACCATAAAGAAAAATTATGCCATCCTTTCACAATGCATTAATTATGGAAATAAACATAACCATTTTTCTCAGTTCATTGATCTGGATGATATCAAAATCCCCCACGAAGATGTGGTGGCAAAGAAAAAGAAAAAGATACAATTCCTGACAGAAGAAGATGTTAATAAATTTTGCCTCGAAGCAAAACGTATAAATACACCGGGATTTAATTTTGGCGGAAAAATAGGCGAATCCACTTATGGAAATAATGCATATCTGCTAATGTTTATTTTATTTACCGGAATCCGGATAAGCGAAGGAATAGAATTACAGTGGAAAGATATCAATTCTGAAAAAAAATACTTTACGGTAAGTAAAAACGCCGCCACTGTCAAAGACCGATCTGACGACAATAAATACGTTCACAGTGTCTCGAGTACAAAAACACAGTCGGGATATCGTTCCATTCCGCTAAATGAACAGGCCTTGCTAATTATAGAACATGAAGAAAAATTAAATCCAGACCATACGCCTGACGATTATGTATTTATTACAAAGAATGGCGGTAAAATCAAATCCCGGCAAAATGTTAATCGAACACTCAAAAAAATCATGCTCAGAGCCAACTGTTCTGTTTCCGAATGTACGGTTCATGCATTGAGACATACCTTTGGTTCTCTTCTCATAAAAAAAGGTGTGGATATTAAAGTTGTATCTGAAATACTTGGACACAAAGATGTGTCTGTAACATATAATATTTATATACATATTATTGACGAGCAAAAAGTTTCTGCCATGGCTAAATTAAATGAAATTTTTTCTTCTTCTGACAACAATATGGCTCAGTCTATCAACAAAACTAATTGAAATCTGCCTGTTTCCTGATCCGCTGTAATTCAGTCTCAGGAAACAGGCTAACCACTCTTTTGAGGAATCTGACTTTACAATAATATTTTTGACTTCGTATTGTTTTCGATCCACTTTTTGTAAGCATTTTCCGGTATATAATACCTGTGGCCTATCTGTATTTTGGGAAATCCCCGCATCTTTATTAATTCATATGTTCTGGTTTTACTTATTCCGAGATGCTTTTGGATATCTTTCGGCCTTAGAATTTTTTCCATTGTTTTGTTACACCAACTTTCTGCATATCCTTAATTATACATCCTTATATACACAGGATTCTTCTTTTATCTTTGAGTATTTTTTACTGGCCTTGTTTGTAGGCTTGGTCATCTTACCGCAGTGAGAATTTCCATTCGCACCGCACGTTTTTATTAAACACCCCCTCTTCCGTAAAAAAATATTAAAATCTACAAAAACAATATGTCATAAATTGTTTCCAATAATATCAAACTTTTTATGGGATCATCTGAGTATGGATAGACAAGATAAAAAGAATACAGCAATGTTGTAGAAAATCAGAATAAACAGTTCAATCTCTATTTTTTACGAAACAATTAATCATCTGTAAAGCGGATGATTTCGTTTGGCGTACATTCTAAAATACGACATAATTTCTCCAGAGTAAGTAATGTTATGTTTTTATTTTTTTTCAAACTGTCCAAGGTTTTGTTGTCGATTCCACTTTGGAGTAATTTATATTGAGTTATTCCCCGTAATTTCATAGTTTTCCATAATGGGCTAAAATCAATCATTCCAATTACTCCTCTTTTAATAAACTATTAATATTATATAAATTTTGACAAAACAATATATTGTGATTTTATCCACAATATAGTATAGTAAATATACAACAAACATTACTATTTATAATATTATGAGTCTAAAATTTGGATGAATGGAGGAAAATATGGGAACATTTGCAGCTCTTTTATCAAAACCAGGAAGTTATATTCCTGAAGAAAAACGAGAAGAATTTTTATCCCACCTGGAAGCTTTGTTTCGAGCCGGCGGTATGATGGACTCCGAACATGTCCTGCTATATGGAAAAAAATTTACTCTTATAAAATTTGCCAGTTCAACAGATGAAGGAATGAATTTCTGCTATAACTATTTTGAAGACGATTTTTGGGAAAATGCCGGATTTACTCGTGAATCCTGCTCCGTTTGGAGCGGAAAAATCGGTTATCAACAGTTTCGTAATGTTATAGTTGCAGCTTATGTTTTACAGGAACAGTATACGGAGGGTGTCTCCATTACCTTTATCAACACATTTCCAGCATATTAAGGAACAATCTTTAATACAAAAACAGCCTTCCAAATCGGAGGGCTGTTTTTGTATCTATGCCCGGAAAGCCCGGTATTATGGGCTTTCCGGGCTTTTTCTGTTTTCCGGGGGACTTGGCGGAATAGGCCGCCATCAGCCCGCTTCCTATTGCGGCGATCACATAGTCCCATGGCGGCTCATTTTTGCACACCCTTGTCCGGCCCGTATATGCCAGAAACGAGGAAACGCTAAAAAGTATCCGCTCCCGGACAGCACCACCTCTTTCAATGAGAACAATTTAGCGGGAACCTCGCGGCCCCCGCTTTTTTCTTATTCCCGCTCGAAAGCCTCTCCGCAATCCCCGCAGATTACATTGACCTCCCGCGTTGCCCGGATAATGGTGCCGCAGCAGGGGCAAACATATTTGATGCTGCGGTTAATGGATTTCTTACTTCCGCCCTTGGTAGTGCCTTCC
>DWXL01000271.1 GCA_019119235.1 Candidatus Blautia excrementigallinarum
ATTTTTATCGACGAGATCGACGCTATCGGCAAGAGCCGTGATTCCCATTACGGAGGGAACGACGAGAGAGAACAGACGCTGAACCAGCTCCTTGCGGAGATGGACGGATTCGATACTTCCAAGGGACTTCTGATCCTGGCGGCTACCAACCGTCCGGAAGTTCTCGACCCGGCGCTTCTCCGTCCGGGACGTTTTGACCGCCGGGTTATCGTGGACAGACCGGATCTGAAAGGCCGTGTGGAAGTACTGAAAGTGCATGCAAAAGAAGTTATGCTGGATGATACTGTGGATCTGGAAGCCATTGCGCTTGCTACGTCTGGAGCAGTAGGATCCGATCTTGCCAATATGATTAACGAGGCGGCGATCCTTGCCGTGAAGAACGGACGCCGGGCTGTCTCCCAGAAAGACCTGCTGGAATCCGTGGAAGTGGTTCTGGTCGGTAAGGAGAAGAAAGACAGGATCCTGAGTCCCCAGGAGAGAAAGATCGTATCCTATCATGAGGTGGGACATGCTCTTGTAAACGCTCTTCAGAAAGACGCGGAACCGGTGCAGAAGATCACGATCGTTCCCCGTACCATGGGAGCGCTGGGATATGTTATGCAGGTTCCGGAGGAAGAGAAGTTCCTGAACACCCAGAAAGAACTGGAAGCGATGCTGGTGGGTTATCTTGGCGGACGCGCCGCTGAGGAGATTGTTTTTGATACCGTGACTACAGGGGCAGCCAACGACATAGAACAGGCAACCAAGGTTGCAAGAGCCATGATCACCCAGTATGGTATGTCGAAGAAGTTCGGTCTGATGGGACTGGCCACACAGGAGAATCAGTATCTTTCCGGACGGGCCGTTCTTAACTGCGGCGACGATACGGCCACAGAGATCGACCATGAAGTGATGCAGCTTCTGCATTTCTCCTATGAAGAAGCCAAGAGACTCCTGGGTGAACACAGGACAGCTCTCGATAAGATTGCCGAATATCTGATAAAGCGTGAGACAATCACAGGAAAAGAATTTATGAAGATCTTCCGCGCCGTGGAGAAAGGACTGGATATTCCGGAAAATCTGGATGATCTGGTGATCCCTGAGGAGCCGAAAGGCATTGAGGCTGAGGAACATGCGGAAGAAGTAAAGACAGATTCCGTGCAGACGGAAGAGTATACAGAAACCGCAGGATTAAATACATCCGGGGAGTCTGACAATGTTTCAGATTGAGGAGGAATTAAAAAAACTTCCCGCAAAACCGGGCGTGTATCTCATGCATGATGAGAAAGATGAGATCATTTATGTAGGTAAGGCGGTAAGCCTTAAAAACCGTGTGCGGCAGTATTTTCAGAGCAGCCGGAATAAAGGGGCGAAGATCGAGCAGATGGTTACCCATATCGCGAGATTTGAGTATATCATCACAGATTCGGAACTTGAGGCTCTTGTACTTGAGAGTAATCTTATCAAGGAACACCGTCCCAAATACAATACCATGCTGAAGGATGACAAGAGTTATCCTTTCATTAAGGTTACTGTCCAGGAGGCGTATCCCCGGGTGCTTTTTGCCCGGAGGATGAAGAAAGACAAGAACCGCTATTTCGGCCCATATACAAGCGCCGGTGCAGTGAAAGATGTGATCGAGCTTGTGCGGAAGCTGTACGGGGTGCGCTCCTGTAACCGGTCTCTTCCAAGAGATTTCGGGAAGGATCGTCCCTGCCTTTATTATCATATGAAACAGTGCGCGGGACCCTGTACGGGAGAAGTGTCTCAGGAAGAATATAAGGAGAAGATCAGTAAAGTGATCCGGTTTCTGAACGGTGATTTCCAGGAAACGATAGATCAGCTTACGGAAAAAATGGCTCAGGCGTCTGAGGAGATGCGTTTCGAGGACGCTGCCGAGTGCCGGGATCTGATCCGGAGTATCCGTATGATCGGAGAACGTCAGAAAATTACTGCGTATGGTGAGGAGGACAGGGATATCATTGCGGCAGCGATGGATGAAAGCCCGGATCTCCGGGATCAGGACGCAGTTGTTCAGGTGTTCTTTATGAGAGGCGGGAAGCTGATCGGCAGAGATCATTTTTATCTGAAAGTCGGCCGGGGAGATACGAGATCCCAGGTGTTATCCAGCTTCCTGAAACAGTTTTATGCGGGAACGCCTTTTATTCCCAGAGAGATCATGCTCCAGACTCAGGTGGAAGATGCGGAGGTCATTGAAGAATGGCTTACTTCCAGGCGAAAGCAAAAAGTGCATATCGTTGTGCCGCAGAAAGGTACCAAGGAGAAACTGGTAGAGCTTGCCTGGGAAAATGCGAAAATGGTTCTGGATAAGGACAGAGAGCGCATGAAAAGAGAAGAGGGAAGGACGATCGGCGCCGTGCGGGAAGTGGAGAGCTGGTTGGGACTTTCTGATATCAGCCGTATGGAAGCTTTTGATATCTCCAACATCAGTGGATTCGAATCCGTAGGTTCCATGGTGGTTTACGAAAAAGGCAGGCCGAAACGCAGTGATTACCGTAAATTCCGCATTAAATCGGTTCAGGGACCGAATGATTACGCCAGTATGGAGGAAGTGCTGACACGGCGTTTTACCCATGAGAGCAGCGGAGAATTTGACAGTTTCGCGAGGATGCCGGATCTTCTTCTGATGGACGGGGGAAAAGGACAGGTAAATATTGCCCTCAGCGTACTGGAACGACTGGGACTGCAGATTCCGGTATGCGGTATGGTAAAAGACGATCATCACCGCACCAGGGGATTATATTATAATAATACAGAGATTCCCATAGACACAGACAGCGAAGGCTTCCGCCTGATCACCAGGATCCAGGACGAGGCCCACCGTTTTGCCATAGAATACCACAGATCCCTGAGAAGCAAAGGCCAGGTGCACTCTGTCCTGGATGATATTCCGGGGATCGGTGAAAGACGGAGAAAGGCGCTTATGAGGAGATTTCGTTCTGTGGAGAAGATCCGGGACGCTTCGCTGGAGGAGTTGGCGGATACCGAATCCATGAACGCGGCCAGCGCGCGGCAGGTATATGATTTCTTTCACCGACAGCAGGAGAACAGCGCCGGAAATGTGCCGGAAACCGGGAATGAGATACAG
>DWXL01000272.1 GCA_019119235.1 Candidatus Blautia excrementigallinarum
TTGGCGATGGATACGCCGTCTATATCTTTGATGGTATCCTCGATCACAGAGGCTTCCATTCCCAGAACCGCCGCCATGGCGCCGGAACCTGCCGGAGCCGCGTTTTCCATATAAATACCTCTGGCGCGGACTGTACGGATGGCGTCCATGTCACTCATACCGCCGGCAACGGCTATGGCGCAGTATTCTCCCAGACTCAGTCCGGCTGTCATATCCGCGTGAAGCCCTCTTGCTTCCACTTCTCTTGTCATGGCAAGACAGGCCGTCACCATGGCCGCCTGTGTATACTCAGTCTTGTCCAGACGGTCGTTTTCCTCGAAACACAGTTCCTTAAGATCCAGATTCAGGATTTCGGAACCTTTGTCAAAAATCTCTTTTGCCAGAGCGCTGTTCTCATAAAAGTCTTTTCCCATTCCCGCTGTCTGGGCGCCCTGTCCCGGATATACAAATGCGATCTTACTCATTTTATAACGCTCCATTCATCAGGCTTTCCGCCTTTGCTGCCATTCCCCGGATCAGTTCTTCACAGGAAAGGCTTTCTTTTACCAGTCCGGCGCTCTGTCCCGCCATCAGGCTTCCGCCTTTGACGTCGCCCTCCTGAACCGCTCTTCTCAGGCTTCCCAGAGTCAGGGATTCCAGTTCCTCAAAAGGCGCTCCCGCCTGTTCCAGCTCCAGATACTTTCTTGTCATATCGTTGCGGAGCACGCGGATGGGATGGCCTGTGGATCTTCCCGTCACACGGGTGTCAATATCTTTTGCTTTCAGGATACTGTTTTTGTAGTTTTCATGGATAATGGATTCTTTGGATGCGGCGAACGCGGTTCCAACCTGCACGCCTTTCGCGCCCAGCATGAAAGCAGCTGCCATTCCTCTTCCGTCGGCGATTCCGCCGGCAGCGATAACAGGAATGCTCACAGCGTCCACTACCTGGGGAACCAGCGCCATGGTTGTGATCTCACCGATATGTCCGCCGGCCTCGGTTCCTTCCGCAACGACAGCGTCAGCGCCGCAGCGTTCCATACGTTTCGCCAGCGCGGTGGAAGCGACTACCGGGATAACCTTCACTCCGGCAGCTTTCCAGTCAGCCATATATTTCTCCGGACTTCCCGCGCCCGTGGTAACCACCTGAACGCCTTCCTCAATTACAACCTTCGCTACAGCGTCCGCCTCCGGACTCATCAGCATAATGTTGACGCCGAAAGGTTTGTCTGTCATTTTTTTCGCCTGACGGATCTGGTCTCTCACCCACTCTGCCGGAGCCGCCGCTGCGGCGATCAGTCCCAGACCGCCGGCGTTGGATACCGCAGACGCCAGATGACTTTCTGCCACCCAGGCCATTCCTCCCTGGATTACCGGATATTCGATTCCTAATAACTCTGTGATTGCTGTTTTCATCTGAAACCCTCTCTCATTCCATATATTCCATATGTATCATTATTTGTGTTCTTCGATATATGCGATAACGTCTCCTACTGTTGTGATCTTTTCCAGATCTTCGCTGGGGATCTCCACAGAGAATTCCTCCTCCAGTGCCATTGCCAGTTCGAAAAGATCCAGAGAGTCCGCATGAAGATCCTCTGTAAAGGAAGTAGCCTCTGTAATGGACTCTGCCTCTGCTCCTAAAGTTTCTGCTGTAAGTTCAATTACTCTTTCTAACATGATTTTTCTCCTTTTTACTTTTTATGATATATTTAATTTTGTTATTAACTGTAAATTTTCTGCCGGATCATATTCCCCATTCCAGCACGGCGGCTCCCCAGGAAAGTCCTGCACCGAATCCCGCCATAACCAGCTTCTGTCCTTTTTTCAGAAGCCCTTTTCTGTTCATCTCGTTTAAAAGAATAGGAATGCTGGCCGACGACGTGTTGCCGTATTCCTGAAGATTCATGGGAAATCTTTCGATATCCGTCTTCAGACGTTTTGCCACCGACTCCACGATCCTCCGGTTAGCCTGGTGAAGAATGAACCAGTCGATATCGTCCGCCGACAATCCGTTGGCGTCCAGCACCTCCCGGATCACCTCCGGAACCTTTCTCACCGCAAACTGGAATACCGCTTTGCCATCCATGGTAATGCCCGTTCTTTCCAGCCCGCTGTCTTCTGCGGAATCGCTGCCCGGAAGATTCCCGCCGTTCCCGGAAACATTCGGACCCGGGCACAAAAGCGCCGGTCCGCCCTTTCCGTCGGAATGGGCCGCGGGGATCCAGTTCCTTCCCTCTTTTGCTCTCAGAACGGCCGCTCCGGAACCATCGCCGAAAAGGATGCAGGTTCCCCGGTCCTCCCAGTTGACAATTCTTGAAAGGCTTTCGCTTCCCACCACAAGAATGGTCCGGTACATTCCCGACGTGATGTATGCCTGCGCTGTCTGATAGGCAAAAAGGAAACCGCTGCACGCCGCGTTCAGATCGAAACACACTGCGTTTACCGCCTGAAGCCGCTCCTGTATCTCGCAGGCGGCGCAGGGAAAAATATGGTCCGGCGTCGCTGTGGCGGCAAGGATCATATCGATCTCCTCAGGCCTGATCCCCGCCTCCTCAAGAGCCTGTCTCCCGGCCTCTGCTGCCATAGACGCCGTCGTCTCCGTCTGCGCGATCCGCCGGCGGATCACTCCGGTGCGCTCCTGTATCCACTGATCGCTGGTATCCACAAACTGCGCTATCTCATTATTATCCAGGATACGGTCCGGCACACACGCTCCGGTTCCGCAAATCACTCCTGTCATGGTCTGTTCTCCTCTCGTCTGCACAGGCTTCGCTCCGCCGTATTCTTTTTGGTGAAGCCCCTTCCCGTGCTTTTAATTTGAAGATTGATATTTTTGAAAATTAAATATTTTGATTATCAAAGTATAATCCCGCAGCAGTCTCTTGTCAATAGAAAAAAAGCAAAAACATCATATTATTTTTATTTTCCTCCATTGACATTACCGGAACTGATAAGGATAATATCTTTATATGATCAATAAAAGGAGTTTGCTGATTTATGAAAAGAATACATTTACCCGAAACTGACCTTGAACTCTCCCCCATGGGGCTTGGCTGCGTTAATGCCGGCCTGAAATGGGACGGAACAGACGCGGACCGGATTTTTGACGCTTTTTTTGACATGGGCGGTAATCTTTATGACACCGCCAGAGTTTATTCAGACTGGATCCCTCCGGAAACCGGCAGAAGCGAGCGCGTGATCGGCGACTGGCTTTCCCGCAGCGGGAAACGCCATGACGTGATCCTGATCACCAAGGGCGGGCATCCCGACATGACCGTCCCCTCCCCCGACATGCACAGTTCCAGGGTAAGCGCGGAAAATATGCGCGCGGATCTGGAACTTTCCCTGAAAACACTACGCACGGATTATATTGATCTTTATTTTTATCACAGAGATAATGAAGACATTCCCGCGGGAGAACTGATCGAGATCATGGAAAACTTCCGCAGAGAAGGAAAGATCCGTTATTACGGGTGTTCCAACTGGAGCACAGAGAGAATAAAAGAAGCGGACGCTTACGCCGCGGCGCACGGTTACCGCGGTTTCGCCGCCAACCAGACGCTTTTTAACGTCGGCATGGCTTCCATGAATCCTCCCGCCGACGACACCCTTGCGCTGATGGATAAAGAAATGCAGGACTATCACAGGGCAAATCCCAATAATCTTGCCATGCCCTATATGGCAAACTGCAGCGGATTTTTCCACAAACTCTTTGCAAAAGGAAAAGACGCGGTACGTGATTCTGAATATTATACGCCGGGAAATCTCAGAACTGCCGAGGCTCTTCATCAGATCACCGCTGAATACGGATGTTCTCTGACACAGGCTGTCCTGGGCTTTCTGACCTGCCGGGA
>DWXL01000273.1 GCA_019119235.1 Candidatus Blautia excrementigallinarum
GCGCGGAGTTTGTTGTCCGCTGTGCTCTGCAGACGGAAGAAAGTGATATCTCCGGGAACGATGTCGCCTTCCAGAGTACCCTGTGTAACTTCTTCCGGAAGATTTCTTGCCATGATCATCTGATACTTCATCTCACAGGATGTCAGCTTGCCGGAAGCTGTATTTCCGCAGTGGAAGCCCATGAAGGTATCTTTCTGTGTATAGTTGTATTTGCCTTTGATCTCCTCGTCATACATATCGTTGGGTACAGAGTTGTTGATATCCAGCAGAGTTACGGTATCGTCGCTTACTACAGTTCCGATGAACTCGCTGAGGGTTCCGTAGATATCAACCTCGCAGGATACCGGGATTCCCTGTGCGGTAAGACGGCTGTTTACATAGCAGGGAACGAAACCGAACTGTGTCTGGAATGCCGGCCAGCATTTGCCTGTAAGGGCAACGAACTTACGGTATCCTCTGTGCTCCTCAACCCAGTCTTTTAAGGTCAGTTCATACTGAGCCAGTTTGGGAAGGATCTCCGGTTTCTTATTGCCTGCGCCAAGCTCTTCTTCCATTTCCTTTACAAGAGCCGGGATTCTCTCATCGCCTGCGTGTTTGTTGAATGCTTCAAACAGGTCGAGCTCGGAGTTCTCTTCGATCTCCACACCGATATTGTAGAGCTGTTTGATAGGTGCGTTGCAGGCAAGGAAGTTTAACGGACGCGGTCCGAAGCTGATGATCTTCAGGTTGTTCAGAGCGTAAACAGCTTTTGCGATGGGAACGAACTCATGGATCATGTCTGCGCACTCTTCTGCGTTTCCAACCGGATATTCCGGAATATAAGCTTTGATGTTACGCAGCTGCAGGTTGTAGCTTGCATTCAGCATACCGCAGTATGCGTCGCCTCTACCCTGTACCAGGTCGTTTCCGGATTCCTCTGCTGCGGCGATGAACATCTTCGGTCCCTCGAAATGTTTTGCAAGAAGAGTTTCGGAAATTTCCGGTCCGAAGTTTCCAAGATAAACTACGAGCGCGTTGCAGCCTGCCTTCTTTACATCTTCAAGAGCCTGTACCATGTGGATCTCGCTCTCAACGATGCAGATGGGACATTCATAGATCTCAGCTGCGCCGTATTTCTTTGTGTAGGCGTCAACAAGGGCTTTTCTTCTGTTTACGGAAAGGCTTTCCGGGAAACAGTCTCTGCTCACTGCAACAATGCCGATTTTGATTTCTGGTTTGTTATTCATGGTTTTTTCTCCTTTTTGTTTTATATTTCTTATTATATTTTCCGTTTTACTGTCCGCAGGATTACTCTGCTCCTGCCGGATGGTTTACAGCGTGATATTCTCGCCCTTCAGGCCGTTGAACGCGCCTTCGATGCCTGCTTCTTCATGGGCGATCAGCCATTTGTTCTTCGCTGTCATCAGGCTGTCCTCGCCTGTTTTCTCTGTCTCAAAGGTAAGATCCGTATTGGTTCCTCTGGGCAGTACCACAACGCACTGGAATCCGCTGTCATTCACATGGCAGGGAGCGTAGTGAAGCGTGGTTGCGTAAACCTCGATTCCTGTTCCCGCCGGAACCAGGAAAGCTTCGATCTTCGATGTATCATATGTAAGATCGTCTTCGATATCCTGCTGGCATCCGAGAAGCAGTACAAGGTCTGTCACTGCCACGTTGATCTCGGAATTCCGGTGATATTCCACTGCGTTCAGCTTTTTGTTGCGGCCGTTGCAGTATCCGATCTGAATGGGAAGTCCGCCGAAAGCCTTATTGGTCAGCGTCTTCTCTACTTCCAGCGCTTCCAGTTCCTCCACAGAGGGCACATAGATCACGTCCTCTGGAACGGGAGTGTGCTTCATCTCTCTGATAAGCGCGCTGAAATCATACCCCTCCAGCACCTTTCCGTATTTGCGGAAAGAAGCGTCTGCTACATTCTGGATTTTCATCCTGTTTACCTCCTTAAAAACCCCGGGGAATCTCCGGTCTTCTCTTATTCCGTCCATAAATCCCTTCCCCTGAAATTATAAAAAGCATACCACATCCGGGTATGCTTTTCGCCTTTTTTCTTGTCTAAATCATAGCACTTTTTTGACATTTTTCAGGAAATATCCTGTTCCTTTCTGACAGCGCTGGGAAGGCTTCCGTACCGTTTCTGAAATTCACGGGCAAAGGCTCTGCTGCCGCAGAATCCATGGTCCAGCGCGATCTGGCTGATGGTTTTGTCCGTGTGGACCACCTCTCCGTAGGCGTAACCCATGCGGATATCCTGAAGATATGTCTTAAAATTGACTTTTATATACTTTTGGAACATTCGCGACAAATACTCCGGAGAATACCCGAACGCAGCCGCCACCTGGGAAAGTTTCAGATCCTCCTGATAGTGATCCCGCATATATGTGGTGATCCTGGAAAGCACGGCCAGATGCCGGTTGTGTCTCAGTTCCCGTTCCTGCACCTCGGTCTCTCTGTATTCCGTCACCAGAAGATACATGATCTCATAAAAGAGAGCCAGCATCCGGAATTCATATCCGGCTGTTTTTTCTGACAATTCTCCCTGCCCCGTCCTGCCGGAAAGGATATCTGTCTTCTTTCCCTTTTCATATATATGAAAAATATCCTGCATCAAAGCCGCCATTTTTCTGTTGGCCTCTTTCCGTTTCTCTGTCGCAGCCGTTTCGGGACGGGAAAAACGAATAAATCTCTCGGCTGTAAAATATCCCTCAAACTGTTTCAGCGGGATCTGCAGCACCGCCGTTCTGTTTTTTTCCAGTGCGTTGATGGAATGGATCTCATTGGAATTAATAATAAGAAATTTACCTGCGGTGAGGGGGTACTCCTCCTGATTCAGAAAGAAAGTCAGCTCCCCGTCCATCACCGCGAATATTTCTATTGATGTATGCCAGTGTTTTTCCCTTATATAATTCCCGTTATATCCTTCAAACAAAAACAGTTTAAAAGGCAGTCCTTCATTGGGAATGATCAGTTCGTGCTGGAATTCCATACCGTTTCCTCCATCCGCACCTCGCCGGGTTGCGTCTTCGTGAGAGCGCTCCTCGCCAGCTTATCCACCTGTTCGTTATAATAATCCCCGGTATGCGCCGCCACCTTCTGAAAAGAAACGCGCACTCTCGTCCGGTTATTCTGCGTCATATACTGCGCGTACTTCTGTGTAAGAGGATTTTTCGCCTTCCACAGCCCTCTGGCCCATTTCTCGATTCCTTCATAATCATAGTAAATCTTCAGGGCGTCAAACCCGTTCCCGGCAGCCCACTTTACCGCGTGCATGGCTCCCAGCATTTCTCCCGCCACATTGCGGATAGCAAGCGACTCCGGATTGTCGCCGCTTCCGGATATCCTGATCTCTCTTCCATCCGGAACGAGGAGGATGCAGCCGAAAGCATACCGTCCCACAGTCTGGTCGAAACTGCCGTCCACATAGGCGGCAAGGCCTTCTCCGGCTCGGGGACCTTTCGCCTGACTTCCGGCCTCCCCGGAGGGTTTTCTGTCAAAAACCGTCTCGCCCTCCGGACCCAGATAGGC
>DWXL01000274.1 GCA_019119235.1 Candidatus Blautia excrementigallinarum
AGGATACTGGAAGAAGAAATGAAGGGCGCGGCCCATCTGGACGTGGAACTGGATGTGGATATGCACGAAGGAGAAAGCTGGTACGAGGCAAAATAATGAAGATCATAGGACTTACCGGCGGCGTGGGCGCGGGAAAGAGCACTGTGCTCCGCTGCCTGGAAACAGAATGGTCCGCATATACGATTCAGGCGGACCTGGTGGGGCACCGGATCATTGAACCCGGGGAACGGTGTTATGACCGGATGACAGAATTATTTGGAAAACAGATTATAAAAAACGATAAAACCATTGACCGCAGGATGGTTTCGGATGTAGTATTTGGTAATGAGGAGATGCGGCTGAAACTGAACAGCCTTCTTCATCCTGCCATTAAGGCGTATATCCTTGAAAAGCTTGAAGAGGAACAAAAGGCGGGAAGGAAGATCGCGGTGGTGGAGGCGGCGCTTCTTCTGGAAGACCATTATGACGCTTTCTGCGACAAAATATGGTATGTATATACAGAAAAAGAAATCCGGATCAAAAGACTCATGGAGAGCAGGGGCTACACAAGGGACAGGGCGGAAAATATGATCGCCAGTCAGGCCTCCGACGCGTTTTTTCGTAAGCATGCGGATTTTATCATAGAAAATAACGGCGATCTTAAGGAGACATACCGGCAGATCGAAGAAGGGATCAGGGAATTATGAGATTATGCAGCATTGCAAGCGGCAGCAGCGGGAACTGTATTTATGTGGGTTCCGACTGCGCCCATGTGCTGATCGACGCGGGAATCAGCGGCCGCAGAGTGGAAGCGGGCCTGAACAGCCTGGAGCTTACAGGAAGGGATCTGGACGGCATTCTTATCACACATGAACACTCCGATCATATCAAGGGGCTGGGAGTGCTGGCAAGAAAATACGGCATACCCATTTATGCAACGGGTGGAACTGTGGACGCCATGGTGCGTTCCGGTTCTCTTGGAAAGATCCCGGAGGGGATTTTCCGGGAGATCCGGGAAGATGAACCTTTTCTGATAAAAGATCTGGTGATCAATCCCTTCACCATTCCTCATGACGCGGCACAGCCTGTAGGCTACCGTCTGGAATGTGGGGAGCATTCCGTGGGAATCGCCACAGACCTTGGGAAATATAACGAATATATCATTGAGAACCTCCAGAATCTTGACGCGCTGCTTCTGGAGGCAAATCATGATATCCGTATGCTTCAGGTGGGAAGATACCCGTATTATCTGAAACAGAGGATTATGGGAGACAGGGGGCATCTCTCCAATGAAAACGCCGGACAGCTTCTCTGCCGGCTGCTCCATGACAATCTCAAGGCTGTTTTCCTCGGCCATCTGAGCAAAGAAAATAACTACGAGGAACTGGCCTATGAGACGGTATGCTCTGAAGTGACTATGGGAGACAACCCTTATAAATCAAAAGATTTTAAAATTCAGGTCGCGAAGCGGGATTATATTTCCGAGACAGTGACCGTGTAGAAAGGCGAGGGTAAAAAATGAAAAAGACAATTATCACAGTAGTAGGAAACGATACCGTGGGGATCATAGCGAAGGTATGTACATATCTGGCTGACAATAACGTGAATATCCTGGATATTTCCCAGACGATCGTGCAGGGGTATTTTAACATGATGATGATCACCGATACCAGCGCTTCCCGGAAGGATACCGGCACTCTTTCCAAAGAGCTTGCGGAACTTGGAGACCAGATTGGGGTTGTGATCCGCTGCCAGCACGAGGATATCTTCAATAAAATGCACAGAATTTAAGGGCGGATTCCCTGTAAGGAGACAAATATGATTAATATATTTGAAGTGAATGAAACAAATAAAATGATCGAGCACGAGAACCTTGACGTGCGTACCATTACCATGGGGATCAGTCTTCTGGACTGTGTGGACAGCGATCTGAAAAAACTTAACGAGAATATTTACAATAAGATCACCAACTGTGCCAGAAATCTGGTGGAGACCGGAGAGAAGATCTCCATGGAATACGGGATTCCCATTGTAAATAAGAGGATCTCCGTAACACCCATCGCTCTTCTGGGCGGCGCGGCCTGCCATTCCAGCGAGGATTTTGTATCCATAGCCAAAACTCTGGACAGGGCGGCGAAAGAAGTGGGCGTGAATTTTATCGGCGGATATTCCGCTCTTGTGAGCAAGGGAATGACTCCTGCGGAAGAACTTCTGATCCGTTCCATTCCCCGGGCGCTTGCGGAGACGGAGAGAGTCTGCAGCTCTGTAAACGTAGGTTCCACCAAGACCGGTATCAACATGGATGCTGTGAAGCTGATGGGAGAGATCGTTCTTGAAACCGCCAAAGCCACCAGAGACCAGGATTCTCTGGGGTGCGCGAAGCTGGTGGTATTCTGCAACGCGCCGGACGACAATCCTTTTATGGCGGGCGCTTTCCACGGCGTTACCGAGGCGGACTGCATCATCAATGTAGGCGTCAGCGGTCCCGGCGTTGTCAAGACGGCTCTGGAGCAGGTGCGCGGCAAGGATTTTGAAACGCTCTGCGAGATGATCAAGAGAACGGCTTTCAAAGTTACCCGTGTGGGCCAGCTTGTTGCTCAGGAGGCGTCAAAGCGTCTCGGAGTTCCTTTCGGAATCGTGGATCTTTCTCTGGCTCCTACGCCGGCTATCGGCGATAGTGTTGCTGAGATCCTGGAAGAGATTGGTCTGGAAAGGGCCGGCGCTCCGGGAACCACAGCGGCCCTTGCGCTTCTGAACGACCAGGTGAAAAAAGGCGGCGTGATGGCTTCCACCGCGGTTGGAGGATTAAGCGGCGCGTTTATCCCGGTCAGCGAAGATCAGGGAATGATTGACGCGGTCAATGAAGGGGCTCTCACCATCGAGAAACTGGAAGCCATGACCTGCGTATGCTCTGTGGGACTGGATATGATCGCCATTCCCGGAGATACGAAAGCGTCTACCATCTCCGGCATTATTGCCGATGAGGCTGCTATCGGTATGGTGAACCAGAAAACAACCGCAGTGAGAGTGATCCCTGTGATCGGAAAAGGAGTGGGCGAGACCGTGGAGTTCGGCGGACTTCTGGGATATGCGCCTATCATGCCGGTGAATTCCTTTTCCTGCGAAGCCTTTGTGGAGAGAGGCGGACGTATCCCGGCGCCTATCCACAGTTTTAAAAACTGAGAATATAATTATTGACAATGGCAATGTAATGTGCTAAAGTAAAACCAGCAAAACCGATGAGGAAGAATAGTAAGCAGTTAAGCGACATCTCAGAGAGCGGAGGATGGTGCGATCTCCGTATGAAGCCGGTTGCCGAATGGCCTTCCGAGGGCAGCCTGAAATCCGTTGGGAGAGTAGGCGCTGACGGGAACCGAACCCGTTACCAATCAGGAGTGTATGTTTGTACATGAGAAAGTGGACTTTTGTCAATTTGAGTGGTACCGCGATAATAAGTAATTATTACCGTCTCAAGCATAGCTTGAGGCGGTTTTCTATTTTACAGAAATTTTTCATCCCGGCGCCGCGGCTTTCTTTCTCACAGACAATCCGGAGAAGATTGGCTCATATCTTTTACGGAATCAAATTTATTGCAGAGAGAGGAGAAAAAACAATGAAAACAAAAACAACAGCAAAAATGATCGGAGCAGCATTCTTAACCATGGCGCTTACGGCGGGAACCGTTACTGTATACGCGGAAGAAGAACAGTATACGATCGGTATCGAACAGTTCGCTGAGCACGGATCTCTGGATAACTGCCGGGAGGGATTCCTGGAAGGACTTAAAGAAGAGGGGATCGAAGAGGGTAAGAATCTTACTGTAGACTATAAAAATGCGGCGGCCGATATGGGGACCTGCGGACAGATCTCGGACAGTTTCGCCGCTGACAAAGTAGACCTGATGGTGGGGATCGCAACTCCCGCCGCACAGAGCCTTTACAACGCGGCAATGGACGCGGATATTCCCGTGATCTACACGGCGGTTACCGATCCGGCGGCGGCAGAACTGGCGGACGAAGAGGGTAATCCTGTAGGAGAGATCACAGGAACCAGCGATAAGCTTCCTGTCAAACAGCAGCTGGAAATGATCAGGGCGATCCTTCCGGACGCGGAGACCATCGGTATTATGTATACGACCAGCGAGGCGAATTCCGAGTCTTCCATTAAAGAATATGAGGCTCTTGCAAAAGATTACGGTTTCACTATCGAAACCGCCGGAATTACCACTACAGCGGATATCCCCCTCGCGGCCCAGTCTCTTCTGGAGAAAGTGGACTGTATGACAAATCTTACGGACAACACAGTTGTCGCTTCCCTACCGACGATCCTGGAGATGGCAAACGAACAGAACATCCCGGTGTTCGGCAGCGAGATCGAGCAGGTGAAGATCGGCTGTCTGGCTGCGGAGGGCCTGGACTATATTGAACTGGGAAAACAGACCGGAAGAATGGCGGCGCAGGTATTAAAAGGCGAGGCGAAGGCATCTGAGCTTCCTTTTGAGACCATTGAAGAAGCGTCCCTGTATGTGAATACCGCGGTCGCGGAAAATCTGGGTATCGAGATCCCGGAGGATCTTACATCTTCCGCTGCGGAAGTTTTTGAGGAAATCACAGAATATACGGCAGAAGAGTAAAATTCCGTGCAGAGAATTTTCTGCGGTATGAAAAACAAAACGGAGGTTTAGGCAGTCATGGACTTTTTTATCACGATCGTGGAGCAAGGACTGATTTACGGAATCCTGGCTCTGGGCGTATACATCACAT
>DWXL01000275.1 GCA_019119235.1 Candidatus Blautia excrementigallinarum
CCTGCCGGGATAAAAGCCCCGAAACTCTGGCCGCCGGATCCCTTGCAGCGGATCACGATGGTATCCTCCGGAAGTCCTGTTTCCGTTTTTCTCGTGATCTCCGCGCCCAGGAGAGTTCCGAAAGTACGGTCTGTATTGGTCACATCCACATTCAGCTCCACATGCTCTCCTTTTTCCAGAGCAGGCGCGCATTTTTTCATAAGCACTTTTTCATCCAGTGTTTTTTCCAGTCCGAAATGGTAAACCGCTTTGGGATCGAAGGTCACTTTCTGTCCGCTTCCCGCATAGGGATTGTCGAGGATCAGGCTTAAATCCACTCTTCCTTTATGGGGTTCCCGGACATCCGCCTCCTTCAGAAGATCCGTCCGTCCCACCATTTCATCTACGGTACGGAATCCCAGTTTCGCCATATATTCCCTGAGTTCCTGCGCGATGAACCGCATAAAATTCTCCACATATTCCGGTTTGCCGCGGAAACGTCTGCGCAGTTCAGGATTCTGTGTGGCTACTCCCACCGGACAGGTGTCCAGGTTGCAGACGCGCATCATCACACAGCCCATTGTCACAAGAGGCGCTGTGGCGAACCCGAATTCCTCGGCTCCCAGAAGGGCCGCTATGGCCACGTCCCGTCCGCTCATCAGTTTTCCGTCCGTCTCGATCCGCACACGGTTCCGGAGCCCGTTCTTAAGGAGAGTCTGGTGCGTCTCGGCAAGTCCCAGCTCCCAGGGCAGGCCCGCGTTATGGATGGAACTTCTGGGCGCCGCCCCTGTGCCTCCGTCGTATCCGGAGATCAGAACCGTCTGGGCTCCCGCCTTGGCCACACCCGCCGCGACTGTCCCCACGCCGGATTCCGATACCAGCTTCACGGAAATATCCGCGTATTTATTGGCGTTCTTCAGGTCATAGATCAGCTGGGCCAGATCCTCGATGGAATAGATATCGTGATGGGGCGGCGGAGAGATCAGGCTGACGCCAGGCGTGGAGTGGCGTGTCTTCGCGATCCAGGGATAAACCTTCCTTGCGGGAAGGTGTCCTCCCTCGCCGGGTTTCGCTCCCTGTGCCATCTTGATCTGAATCTCTTTCGCGGATACAAGATAACGGCTGGTAACGCCGAACCGTCCGCTTGCCACCTGCTTGATGGCGGAGCAGCGGTCGTTGTCCGTACCGGCGGAAGCGATCCTCTCGTCGCTTTCCCCGCCTTCTCCCGTATTGGATTTTCCGTGGAGACGGTTCATGGCGACGGCCAGAGTCTCGTGAGCCTCCTGGGAAATGGAGCCGTAGGACATGGCTCCTGTCTTGAACCTTTTTACGATTTCGTCAACACTTTCCACCTCGTCAAGAGGAACCGTTTTCTCCGGATAAACGAAGTCCATGAGACCGCGGAGACTGCCTCTGCTCTCTTCGTCCACCAGTTTCGTGTATTCTTTGAAGAGCTCGTAGCTTCCCTGTCTTGTAGATTCCTGAAGAAGATGGATCGTCCGGGGATTGTATTTGTGCTCTTCTCCCTGGCTCCTCATCTTATGGGCGCCCACGCTGTCAAGAGTGAGATCCGTGTTCAGGCCCAGAGGATCGAAGGCTTCGGAATGAAGTTTTTCCACAGTGTTCTCAATGTCTTCCAGGGTAATGCCGCCCACACGGCTTACAGTTCCTGTAAAATATCTGTCGATCACTTCCCTGGAAATGCCCACCGCCTCGAAGATCTGGGATCCCTGATAGGACTGGATAGTGGAAATTCCCATCTTGGACGCGATCTTGACAATGCCGCTTAATACCGCATGATTATAATCCTCCACAGCCGCATAGTAATCCTTATCCAGCATATGATTGTCGATCAGTTCCCGTATGGTTTCCAGCGCAAGATAGGGATTCACCGCGCTGGCTCCGTATCCCAGAAGCGCCGCGAAGTGATGGACCTCTCTCGGCTCTCCGGATTCCAGGATGATCGCCAGGGAAGTGCTTTTCTTGGTCTTGACAAGATGCTGGTGCACGGCGGAAACGGCCAGCAGAGACGGTATGGGCATATGGTTCTCGTCGACGCCTCTGTCGGAAAGTACGAGTATATTAGCGCCCTCCCGGAAAGCCTTGTCCACTTCCACAAAGAGGCGGTCGATGGCCCGCTCCAGTTTCGTGCTTTTATAATAAAGGGTGGAGACCACCGCCACTTTGAATCCTTCCTGCTTCATGTTCTTGATCTTCAGCATATCGGTATTCGTCAGGATCGGATGCACGATCTTCAGCACCTGACAGTTCTCCGGCTGCTGTACAAGAAGGTTGCCGTCCTTTCCCGCATAAACACTGGTAGAGGTGACGATCTCCTCACGGATAGAGTCGATGGGCGGATTGGTCACCTGGGCGAAGAGCTGTTTAAAATAATCAAAGAGAGGCCGGTTCTGTCCGGAGAGCACAGCCAGCGGGGTGTCCACGCCCATGGCTCCGATGCTCTCGCTTCCGTTCAGAGCCATATTCCGGATGGACGTACGATACTGTTCGTAGGTGTACCCGAAGGCTTTCTGGAGACGGGCTCTCTGTTCCTCTGTATATTCTTCCATGCGGATGTTGGGGATTTTGATATCTTTCAGCTGTACGAGGTTACTGCTGAGCCATTCCCCGTAAGGCTGCATTCCGGCGTATTTC
>DWXL01000276.1 GCA_019119235.1 Candidatus Blautia excrementigallinarum
ACAGGTATCGTGGGACCTAACGGCAGCGGAAAAAGTAATGTAGGCGACGCTGTCCGCTGGGTCCTTGGCGAGCAGAGCGCAAAGCAGCTCCGCGGGGGGAATATGCAGGATGTCATATTTTCCGGCACGGAGACGAGGAAGCCTCTCAGTTTTGCTTCGGTCGCCATCACTCTTGACAACGGCGATCACAAGCTTCCTGTGGATTTCAATGAAGTCACGGTTACAAGAAGGCTGTACCGCTCCGGGGAGAGCGAATATCTGATCAACGGAAGCAACTGCCGTCTGAAGGATATTCAGGAAATGTTTTATGATACCGGTATCGGCAAAGAGGGGTATTCTATCATCGGCCAGGGACAGATCGACAAGATCTTAAGCGGCAAGCCGGAGGACAGGCGCGAGCTTTTTGACGAGGCTGCCGGAATCGTGAAGTTCAAAAGAAGAAAGAACACTACGATCAAGAAGCTGGAGGAAGAGCAGAGAAACCTTGTCCGTGTCACCGATATCCTGAACGAGCTGACGAAACAGCTGGGACCGCTGGAAAAACAGGCGGAAACGGCTAAAATATATCTTGCCCGGAGAGATGAACTGCGGGAACTGGATGTGAATCTCTTCCTCATGGAGTATGACCGTACCGGAAAACTTCTGGAAGAACTGGAAGCCAGACTGGAAATTGCGGAGCATGAACTTGGAGAGACAAAAGAGGCCTATGATGAGACGAAGGCCGAATATGAGCGCCTCGAAAAAGAACTTGAAGAACTGAACCAGAAGCTGGACACGCTGAAGGAAGAACAGCAGGAGAACGCCCTTTCCAGGCAGCAGTACGAAGGCCAGATCAAAGTGCTTGAGGAACAGATTTCCGCGGGAAAGCAGAACAGCGAGCATTATCAGAACCGGATGAATACGCTGCAGGATGAGATCTCCCGCAGAAAGGACGAAACCGCGAAGCGGAATGAGGAGAGAGACGAACTTCTCTCTGCGAAAAAAGAGATCCGGAGCAGACTGGAAAGAGAAGAGAAGCATCTGGAAACGATTCTTGCCGGCGTGGAGGAATGCTCCCGCGCGGTAGAGGACGGCAAAAACGAGATCATCGAACTTCTCAACAGTCGCGCTACAACCAAGGGAAAAGCCCAGCGTTTTGATACGATGATGGAGCAGCTGGATATCCGCAGGGCAGAGATCAGTAAAAGAACCCTTCATCTTAAGACAGAAGAGGAGTCTCTGGCGGCAGAGAGGAAAAAAGCCGAGAGTACATACAAAAGCGTTTCTTCTTCCATAGAATCCATGAACGCGGAATGCGTCCGCCTGGATGAAGAAGTGCAGAAGCTTCAGGACAGACTGAAAGAGCAGAACCGGCAGATGGAAACCGGACAGACCGCCTATCACCGCGAGGCGTCCAGACTGGAATCCCTGAAGAATCTCACAGAGAGATACGACGGGTACGGAAACAGTATCCGAAGGGTCATGGAACAGAAAAAACAGGAACCGGGTATCCGGGGCGTGGTAGCGGATATCATCCAGGTACAGAAAGATTATGAGCTGGCTGTGGAGACAGCTTTGGGCGGCAGCATACAGAATATCGTAACCGACAATGAACAGACTGCAAAGCGAATGATCGACTTTCTGAAAAAGAACCGCTACGGCCGGGCCACTTTCCTGCCGTTGTCCAATATCAGCGGCAGAGGGGGGATCCAGAATCCGGACGCTCTTAAGGAACCAGGGGTGATCGGTACGGCGGACACCCTTGTTCATGCGGATAAGGAGTACGATTCTCTGGTGAAATATCTTCTGGGAAGAGTTCTTGTCGTCGATCATATCGACCATGCAATCTCCATCGGGAAGAAATACCGTCACAGTCTGAGAATGGTTACGCTGGAAGGGGACTCCCTGAATCCCGGAGGTTCCATGACAGGCGGCGCTTTCCGTAATAACAGTAATCTTCTGGGGCGCCGCAGGGAGATCGAGGAACTGGAGCGCAGCGTCGGCCTTCTGAAAAAAGATCTGGAGGAAATGCAGAAGGCGATCGATGAAAACAGAAGCCGCAGGAATGTTCTCAGGGATACCATCGCGGATTTCCAGGAAAAACTGAGACTTCAGTATGTGGAACAGAACACCGCGAAAATGAATCTTGACCAGATCGCGGAAAAAGAAAAGAATATCCATGAAAGCAGCGGCAGGATCCGCTCAGAGCAGGAGGATCTCATGCGGCAGGCGCAGGATCTGCGTACCGATCACAGCGGCATCATCAAAGAGCTGGAAGAATCCCGCAAAGATGAAAAAGAACTGGAAGAGTTCATCGAAACCAAGCAGAAAGAGCTGGAGGAATGGAGGGCGGAAGAGACTGCCAAGACGAAAGAACTGGAACAGATCCGTCTGGAAGAGTCCGCTGTTTCACAGAAGGAGAGATTTCTTCAGGAAAATCTCGACCGCCTGACGTCAGAAACAGAGAACGCGCAGAAAGAGTGCGACGAGCTGGCCGAAAGCCTCAAGAACAGCAGGGAGGACACCAGAAAGAAAGAAGACGGTATCGACGCGCTCCGAAAGGCCATTGAAGACTGCGGGAAGAAAGAGGGAGAATATTCGGCACAGAGAGAACAGTGGCAGGAGGAAAAAGAAAAGAGAAATCTGAGCCACAAATCTTTCTTTGAGAAAAGAGACCAGCTTTCCGAAAAGATTTCCCTTCTGGATAAAGAATGTTTCCGTCTGAAAAGCCAGACGGAAAAAACAGAAGAGCAGAGAGAAACTCAGATCTCCTATATGTGGGAGGAATATGAGATCACGCCAAACAGCGCGCTGAAATACAGGAATGAAGACCTCACAGACGTCCAGGGAATGAAGAAAAAAATTTCCTCCATCAAGGATGAGATCAGGAAACTCGGTTCCGTAAATGTAAATGCGGTTGAAGATTATAAAAATCTTCTGGAACGCCATACCTTCCTATCCGGCCAGTACGACGACCTGGTGCAGGCGGAAAAGACGCTGGAAAACATCATTCAGGAGCTGGACGAGGGGATGCGTAAACAGTTTGCGGAGAAATTCCGGGATATACAGAGGGAATTCGACAAGGCGTTTAAAGAGCTGTTCGGAGGCGGAAAAGGAACCCTGGAGCTCGCCGAGGACGAGGATATCCTGGAGGCCGGAATCAAAATCATCTCTCAGCCGCCGGGCAAGAAACTTCAGAATATGATGCAGCTTTCCGGAGGGGAGAAGGCGCTTACCGCGATCGCCCTTCTGTTTGCCATCCAGAACCTGAAACCGTCGCCCTTTTGCCTTCTGGACGAGATCGAGGCGGCTCTTGACGATTCCAACGTGGGAAGGTTCGCTTCTTATCTTCAGAAGTTGACGAAGAATACCCAATTTATTATAATAACACACAGACGCGGTACCATGAACGCGGCGGACCGGCTGTATGGTATTACCATGCAGGAGAAGGGAGTTTCCACCCTGGTATCCGTAGATCTTGTCGAGAACCAGCTGACTAAATAACAGGGAGAGAGAAAAATGGCTGAAGAAAAAAAGGGATTTTTTAAACGTCTTGTAAGCGGACTTACAAAGACAAGAGACAATATTGTAGCCGGTTTTGATTCCATTTTCAGCGGTTATTCCAGCATAGACGAGGAATTTTACGAGGATCTGGAAGAGATCCTTGTTATGGGAGATATCGGAATCAACGCGACGTCCTCGATTCTGGAGAATCTGAAAAAACAGGTTGCCGAGCGGCATATCAAAAACCCGGCGGAATGCAAGCAGCTTCTCATAGACAGCATCAAAGATCAGATGCGTGTGGACAGCACAGAGTATGCATTTGAGGACAGAAAATCCGTTATTCTTGTCATTGGCGTCAATGGTGTGGGAAAAACCACTTCTGTGGGAAAACTTGCCGGCAAGCTGAAGGATCAGGGAAAAAAGGTGATACTGGCGGCTGCGGATACGTTTCGCGCGGCTGCGGGAGAGCAGCTTGCGCTCTGGGCAGACCGGGCGGGCGTGGAACTGATCGGCGGCCAGGCGGGAGCGGATCCGGCCTCAGTGGTATACGACGCCGTTGCGGCGGCCAGAGCCAGAAACGCGGATATACTGATCTGCGACACTGCCGGACGCCTTCACAATAAGAAAAATCTTATGGAAGAGCTGCGAAAGATATACAGGATCCTGGAGAGAGAGTATCCGGAAGCCTATCTGGAAACCCTTGTCGTTCTTGACGGAACCACAGGGCAGAACGCCCTCGTACAGGCAAGGCAGTTTTCTGAGGTGGCTGATGTGAACGGTATTATACTCACGAAGCTGGACGGCACTGCCAAGGGCGGCATAGCCGTAGCGATCCAGTCTGAGCTGGATATTCCCGTGAAATATATCGGAGTGGGAGAATCCATTGACGATCTGCAGAAATTCGATGCAGACGCCTTTGTGAACGCTCTGTTCAACGTAGGTGAGAAAGAACCGGATGTAAATGAATAACAGCAGGGAGGAATGGCAGATGTTGACACTGGAGAGTTTTGAAGAAGCATCGGAAATCGTAAAAAAAGTCACGCAGGAGACAAAATTGATCAAAAGCAGTTATTTTTCCGAGCTGACAGGAAATAAAGTTTATCTGAAACCGGAAAACATGCAGAGGACCGGCGCTTACAAAGTAAGAGGCGCCTACTATAAGATCAGCACCTTAAGCGACGAGGAAAAAGAAAAGGGCCTGATCGCCGCTTCGGCGGGCAATCACGCCCAGGGCGTGGCATACGCAGCCCATAAATTCGGCGTGAAGGCTGTGATCGTCATGCCCACAACCACTCCGCTTATCAAAGTAGAAAGGACCAAAAGCTACGGGGCGGAAGTGATCCTCAAGGGCGACGTTTACGACGAGGCCTGCGCTTACGCTCTGGAACTGGCGGAGAAAGAGGGATATACGTTTATCCATCCTTTTGACGATCCTGCCGTGGCAACCGGACAGGGAACCATCGCCATGGAGATCGTTCAGGAGCTTCCGCTGGTGGATTATATCCTGGTACCTGTAGGCGGCGGCGGACTTGCTGCCGGCGTTTCCACTCTTGCGAAACTTCTGAATCCTCATATCAAAGTGATCGGCGTGGAGCCGGCAGGCGCGGCCTGCCTGAAAGCTTCTCTGGAAAAGGGAGAAGTAGTGACGCTTCCTCATGTGAATACCATTGCCGACGGTACTGCCGTGCAGACGCCGGGTGAAAAGATTTTTCCATATCTTCAGGAAAATCTGGACAGTGTGATCACTATAGATGACGATGAACTGATCATGGCTTTCCTGGATATGGTGGAAAATCATAAAATGATCGTGGAGAACTCGGGACTTCTTACTGTCGCCGCACTCCGCCATCTCAGCTTTACCGGCAAAAAAGTAGTGTCGATCCTGAGCGGAGGAAATATGGATGTGATCAC
>DWXL01000044.1 GCA_019119235.1 Candidatus Blautia excrementigallinarum
AAAAAGCCCCCGTCCTGTAAAAGGACGAAGGCTGTATATACATTCGCACCACCTGTTACATTGTACGGGCATAATACGCCGATACATGTCCCCTCTAACGGCGGGAGAACCGTCTTCCCCTACTTCTTAAGGTTCAGGAAAGAAACTCCGGAGTGATCTTCTGCCGGTGCTACTTGCGCCGGGCTTCCACCATTCCCCGGCTCGCTGAAGCGTTCACTGTGCTTCCGGCGTACTGTCTCCATCACAGTTTCTGCATATTTCGCGTGCTGTTCTATTATAAGGTGTAAAAAAACTATATGTCAAGTATTTTCCCCGTATTTTACCCGGTTTTCATGGAGAAACTGTAAAAATAGATTGTAACATTGATCTGATATGATATAATAACCGCAAACGTAAAGATTACAGATTCAGATGAGAAAGGTATTTTTTATGAAAATAAAGAATATAACGAAGAAAATCCTCTGCGGAGTCCTCGCATCGGTTATGGCATGTTCTTTCCCTGCCGCCGCTGCGGCCTCCGAAGAGAGTTCCGGCTATTACGACGGCTATTATGAGGAAGCCCCCATAGTCACCGCCACGCCCACGCCGGATCCCCACACAGAGTATTACAACCAGGCGCCGGACACAGACAGTATTAAGGAATGGCCTGCCGGCCCGAAGATCGAGGGAGAGTCCGCCATACTGATGGACATGAGCACCGGAACGGTCCTCTATGCCAAAAACGCGGATAAGGCGCAGTATCCGGCAAGTATCACCAAGATCATGACCGCGCTTCTGGCCTGCGAGCGGCTGGATCTGAACGGCAGCCTGACCATGTCCGAAAGCGCCGCCTACGGCATCACAGAGAGCAACAGCTCCAGTATTTACGCGGATACCGGCGAACAGTTCACCATGGATCAGGTTCTCATGGCAGTCATGCTCCAGTCAGCCAACGAGATGACTCTCGCCGTTGCGGAGGAGGCCTGCGGCTCTGTAAAAAAATTCGTGGAACTTATGAATCAGAAAGCCCGGCAGCTGGGATGCACCAATACCCACTTCAACAATCCCAACGGACTTCCCGACGAACTGCATTATACTTCCGCAAGGGATATGGCGAAGATCGCCAGAGCGGCCTGGCTGAATCCCAGTTTCCGCCGGTACACCACCAGAGATTACTATGAGATCCCGCCCACCAACAAGTTCGCGGAAACACGGTATCTTCTCAATCACCATAAGATGATGGAGGGACAGCAGTACGCCTACGAGGGTGTTCTCGGCGGCAAGACAGGCTACACGGAAGCCGCGGGCAATACTCTTGTCACCTATGCCCGGAGAGGCAATATGTATCTGGTGGCGGTAGTGATGAAGTCTGTAAACGGAGCCTATTCCGACACGGCGGCTCTTCTGGATTACGGATTCAATAATTTTTCCAGAGTTTCCGTTTACGAGGGCGCAGCGCCTGTATCCGCCTCCTATCTTCCTGCGGAAAAATATATCCGGAAGGATTACAGAGATTCTGTTCTCTTCTACTCCCTCCGGACTCCTACTGTGACTCTTCCCAACGGCGTCGGCACAGACCGTCTGGCCTCCAGCCGCCGGCTTGTGGAGAATGCGGCGGGCCTTCCCATCCTGGAGACTTCCTACGCATTCAACGGATGGCAGGTGGGAACCGCCAGCCTTTATCAGAAGACACTGTTTTCAGATCTTCTCCTGTGACGCGCCGGCAGAATGCATTCTGCGCTTCCTGCGGAGGGAATCCCGTTTTTCACGGATTTCCTCCGCTTTTTCTTCGTCCACGTTCTTTATGGTCTTCACGGCATAATATCCGCCCTCGTCTGTTTTGCGGATCCGGATCTTGCCTTTGACATATCCGTGTTCCTGGCAGAAAGAAATACTCTCATAGACCCTGGAATTGTTATTCATGAACCACCGGATCTTTCTTTTGGCAGGAATATGGCAGAGCGGGCAGCGGGTACTGGTCACTTCCCGGTCTTTCATGATCTTTTCTTTATCTGTAAATTCTCTGGAAATATATTTGTCATAGGAGGGATAGGAGATATGGATCTCCTCTTTTTTTCTGGCGGGATTCTGATACACATCCACGGAAAGATACGGTTTTATCACATCCCTGTCCAGACATCTGAACACTTCCGCCGTATATTCCGCGTCCTCCTCCGCCCGGTGAAAGCATCTGTTCTTTGCAAGGCCTAGCGTATCCACCGCGTATTCCAGCCCTCTCCGCTGCTTCTTATGTTCATGGAACCAGCTGAAAAGCTTCTGGGCATCATAATAATATACCGGTCCCAGCAGAAGGCACAGCATGTCGTAATATTTCAGATTTCTCTGGAATTCTGTCAGATCCTGGTTCCCCCATGTACAGAAAATATAGTCTGTCCCGCACCACTCCAGGAATTCCCTGGCCGCCTGGGGAAAAGGCACGCCCTCCAGAAGGTCCTTGTAATCCACATGGATCACTTCATGAATACTTTCATGGATCCAGTTATAGACCTGGGGACAGATCATCTGATGAAACGTGTCTGTCACTTCTTTCTCGTTATTCAGCTTTACCGCTCCGATTTCTATGATTTCGAAAGGTATCTTTTTGTTGGCCCCTTTTTTTCCTCCGGGGCACTGATTCCATTCCAGATCAAACACAATATAGTTCATAAGATATCTCTTTCTCTGTTTTTTGCTGGCTGCAGGATCACAGTCCGGAAGGATCAGCCGCGCCGCCGACACTGTACAGGGCTGCGATCAGATATTCCTGGAATTTCGCTGTATCCGCGTCTGTCAGGGCGAAGACATTGGCCTCCGTCTCCTCATTCCGCCACCAGCGGAATCCTCCGAGAACGGCGCCTCTGGCCGGTCCCTCTGAACAGTCCGCGTCCAGTATATGAAAACCGCCCTTAAAAATCTCCGGATGGGTCATGTACATCAGAGGCGCCACGTCATGCATACTGGTTTCTCCCCGGTATTTGTCCGACGTATTCTCCAGGGAAAAGCCTGCCATATCCCCGCAGACACGGGCCACAGGATGTCCGGACTGACACAGCTTGAGGATCTGTCCTCTGGTAAGAGTACATTTCTCCGTCACGTCCAGACCGCACATGATCAGTGGGACTCCCGCGTGGAGAACGATCTTCGCCGCCTCCGGGTCTGTATAGAAATTAAATTCCGCCGCTTCCGTAACGTTGCCTCCGCTAAGAGATCCGCCCATAAACAGTATCTCTCTTATTTTTTCTTTTACTTCCGGAAAAAGCTTCAGCACCAGGGCAATGTTGGTCAGTGGGCCTGTGGCGGCGATATCCGCTTTCTCTCCCTCCTTAAGTCCCATAAGGATCCTGCGGATAAAAAGAACCGCATTCTCGTCCACCGGATTCCCGGATGACCGGGGCAGCACACAGGCGCCGAGCCCGCTCTCTCCGTGGGTCTCCGGCGCGTACTGGGATTTCTTTACCAGTGGTTCTCCCATACCCTTCGCCACCGGAACATCCATTCCATAAAAAGACAGGAGATCCAGGGCGTTCCTGGTCACTTTTTCTATATCCTGATTGCCGCTCACTGTCGTCACGGCAAGTATGTCAAATTCGTCTCTGTGAGCCGCGGCGTACGCCAGCATCAGCGCGTCGTCCACGCCCGGATCACAGTCTATGATCAGTTTTCTTTTTTCCATGGAAATATCTCCGTTTATATATCAATCCACATTTTTAATCTGCGTTCCGGAAAGTTATCCACATTTCCGGAACTTATCCTGTGAACAAGTATAACAGACCCGTTGTTGGCTTTCAACATGGTTTGCAGATCATTCTTTCGACTCCGCCAGGATTCCCGAACGGAGCAGGTCTGTGAGAAGTTCCCTGGCTTCCCGCCGGATCTGCTCCAGAGGGGTTTTCTCGTTATGGGCTTCGTTTACGAATCCGAACATCCCGAAACAGACAAAGCCCGCGATCTTTTTGGGCGAGTATTTCAGTTTTATCCTCTTTTTCAGATGAAGAGTATGCATCTCCACCGTTTCCAGGATGATGCTGTACATTCTGGAGGCAAGGTAGGGATTTTTTTCCGGATCCGTATGCTGAAAAAAATCGAATCTGTCATAATATACTTTCAGGATGCTGTCCAGCATATTTACATAGCCCGCCGTCAGTTTCCCGCCCGGATTGTTCTCCTTCTGCCTCCTGTAATAGTCTTCCGTTCCAACAGCCAGGAGGTCGTTAAAGATATCGTCCAGAAGGGCGTATTTATCGCTGTAGTGAGAGTAAAATGTGATCCGGCTCACCTCCGCCCTGCGGCACAGCTCCGTGATGGAAATATGTTCAAAATCCTCTCTGTCCAGCATTTCTGTCATGGCTTTTTTCAGACTGCGCTTTGTCTTCAGGATCCGCTTGTCTTCCATTATCTTACACTTCTCCTTTTCTGTATAAATAACTTACATTTTTCTATTATTGTTAATTGTGATTTTCGCTTCAGTTTGCTATAATTTTAACACCTGTTAAAGTAACGCACAATAACATTCAGGAGGGATTTCATGGCCAGTATCGCCATTATGACAGACAGCAACAGCGGCATCATGCCGTCAGAAGGAATACATTACGGAATACATGTGCTTCCCATGCCGGTGATCATCGACGGGGAAACCTACAGTGAAGGAATCGATATTTCTCTGGATGAGTTTTTCCGGCAGCAGGGAGAGGGAGCTGTGATCTCCACGTCCCAGCCGTCGCCGGGAGATGTTTCCGCCATGTGGGATGAACTTCTCGGCTCTCATGACGAAGTGGTGTTCATTCCCATGTCCTCCGGCCTCAGCAGCACCTGCCAGACGGCAATGCTGTTAGCTGAGGAGGAGCCTTATAAGGGCAGGGTCTTCGTGGCGGACAACCACAGGATCTCCGTCACCCAGGGAATCGCCGCTCTTGAGGCCCGGAATCTCGCCGACGCGGGAAAAAGCGCCGCCGAAATAAAAGAAATCCTGGAAGCGGAAGCTCTGGACGCCACGATCTATATCGCGGTGGATACCCTTGAATATCTGAAAAAAGGCGGCCGGATCACCGCTGCCGCAGCCGCTCTTGGCACGGTTCTCAGAGTAAAACCCGTTCTCACTATCCAGGGAGGAAAACTGGAATCCTACGCCAAAGCCCGCGGCATGAAATCCGCCTTCCAGAGTATGCTGAACGCTTTGAAACACGACATCGACACCCGCCTCGCGCCTCTCCATAAGGCCGGGAAACTGAAAGTAGGCCTTGCCAATACTGCGATGGAGCCGGAGAAACTGAAGGCGTTTAAAAAAGAGCTGACCGACAGCTTCCCGGATATGGAAATGGTGTATTTCCCGCTGACTGCCAGCATCGGCACCCATGTGGGCCCTGGAGGGCTTGGCATCGGCGCTGTCCGGAGCGACGAACTGTAATAAAGTATATTTATAATAAACAGAAGACCTGTCATCCCGGTTTATGTACTGCCGGTTGACAGGTCTTCTGTTTGCCCTTAATTTTCTATTGTAACAATATTTATAAGAGAAAAGAGATTATTACCACATTCCAAAGAACTCTTCGTATCCTGTATTATCTTCCTCCCCATTCTGCCAGTCTTCCAGGATACTCTGTTCTCCGCTGCCGTCTCCATTGTCGTCTGATTTCTCGTCGTCCTTACTGTCGTCTTCTCCCAGAGTAACGGTCACTGTCTTCTCCTTGTATCCGTCGCCGTCCATTACCTGAAGAGTTACCTCGATCTCTTCACCGGGCTCATAATACTGGAGAAGGTCTATCAGAGCCTCAATAGAACGTACTCTCTTGCCGTCGAATTCTGTAATGACATTGTTCTCGGCAATACCTGCGTCAGCTGCAGGACCGTCTTCCTCAACAGAAGCAACAAACACGCCTTCCGGAATGCCGTACATCTGGCCTTCCTCGCTTACCGTGCTTCCTGTAATTCCCAGGACGCCATGATTCTCTACAACATCACGGGGAGTCTCGTTCATCAGATCCTCAAGGACGTCAGATACGTCAGAGATCGCAATCGCGTAGCCCATTCCTTCCACCTCTGTGGAAGCAAGTTTCGCGGAGTTGATGCCCACAACCTCGCCGTCCATATTCAGAAGGGCGCCGCCACTGTTGCCGGGATTGATGGCCGCGTCTGTCTGGATCAGGTTCACACCGTCAGAGTCTTCGTCCGCCTGACCGTTATCATCCAGCTGACGGTTCTTGGCGCTGACGATACCGGTAGTTACTGACTGGCCGTATCCCAGAGCGTTACCGATAGCGACAACCTGCTCGCCGATCTTCAGATCATCAGAGCTTCCGATAGGAGCAACGGTGATAGCGTCCATTGTATCGTCGGAAATATCGTCAAGGGCAACGGATACAACCGCAAGATCCCGGTCCGC
>DWXL01000277.1 GCA_019119235.1 Candidatus Blautia excrementigallinarum
GAAAATCCTCCGGAAGCGGAGCTTCCAGTTTTATCACTTCGCCGGAAAATGGATGGCGGAATTCAGTCCGCCATGCGTGAAGGGCAGTACGGGTAAAGGAAAGGAGCTCTGGCGTAGGCTCGTTATTTCCATACAGGGTGTCGCCCAGGAGGGGATGTCCCAGCGCCGCCATATGCACGCGGATTTGGTGGGTACGCCCTGTTTCCAGCCAGAGGCGTACCAGAGACCATTCGGGCGTGCTGTAAAGAGTACAGTAGCGCGTAATGGCAGATTTATGGCCAGGCGTATCGTCCGCTCGCATTTTCAGCGGGTTATCCGGGTCAGTTCCCACAGGCAGGGAGACCGTATGGATTTGCTCTTCGCTGTCGGCGGACAGATATCCGGATACTGCCGCCAGATATTCTTTACGAAAAATGCCGCTGATCCTCTGGTCCTGAAGTATGGAAGCCGCCGGGCGGTTTTTGGCAAAAAGAACGATTCCGGAAGTTTCTCTGTCAAGGCGTCCTATAGAACGGCAGCAGATGGATTCCCCTTTTGCAAAGCAGTATGCAAATATCTGATTGGAAAGCGTATCGTTATAATGGCCTCCGGACGGATGCACAGGTACTCCCTCCGGTTTGTTTACAGCGATAAGAGCAGGATCTTCATAAAGAATATCCAGGGGCGCCATATCCGCGGGAGGGGAGACCAGATGTGAAGAACTTTCGTTTTCCTCTTCCAGAAGTACCGAAAGAGTATCTCCCGGGGTGATAGATTCACTGACCCGGCAGCGCCGCCCGTTCTTCTGTATTCCATTTTCGGTGAATTTTGCCCGGCTGATCTGCCGCCGGGTAAGGCCGGACCGTGTGCGGAGAAAATGTTCGACCGTTCCGGTATAATCGCAGATTTCAAGTGTAAGATACTGTTTCATGATTTTTTTGTCCTTTAAGGATTCTGGGGATCCGGTCTCAAAAACGCCGGATTTCAGGCTGTTTATACTATATATAATTATTCGGACAAGCGCAAGCGGGAAGAAAGGAAGCTTATGAAAAATATCAAAATAATCTTTTTTGACATTGACGGAACTCTTATAGACATCGAAAAAAAGCAGATTTCGGAAAACACTCTGAAAGCCCTGACAGAGCTTAAGAAAAACGGGATCAGGATCTGTATCGCCACCGGGAGAGCGCCGATGCTGGTGCCGGAGTTTCCGGGGGTGGATTTCGACGCGTTCCTGACCTTCAACGGATCCTATTGTTTCGATAAAAAACAGGATATTTTCAGCAATCCGTTACAAAAAGAGGATGTGGCTGTTATCATAAAGAACGCGACAGAAATCGGCCGTCCGGTATCTCTGGCAATGAAACATCGTCTGGCGGCCAACGGAACGGACCAGGATCTGAGCGATTACTACAGCATTGCGGGGATTGAAGTCCAGATCGACGAAGACTTTGAGGCTTTGGCACAAAACGAGGAAATCTATCAGATCATGGTCGGGTGCCTGGACGCGGAACACGCTGCGCTTATGAAAAACGCGGGAAACGCCAAACTTGCAGCGTGGTGGGACCGCGCCGCGGATATCATTCCGGCAGACGGCGGGAAGGGTACTGCGGTGAGAGAAATCCTCAGATATTATGGATTGACAGAGGAAGAAGCGGCTGCTTTCGGAGACGGAAATAATGATATAGAGATGCTCCGGGCAGTGGGGACCGGGATCGCCATGGGGAATGCCTCGGAGGACCTTAAGGCGGCAGCAGATGAAGTCTGCGGTACGGCTGCGGACGACGGAGTTTATTTCTGGTGCAGGAAGAACGGCCTGATCTGACACCCGTTGTGATACCCTTTGCTTTTGCAGATGAAACAAAGGAGCCGGAAATGCCTGATTTACAAGCACTTCCGGCTCTTTTAGAGCAGGGGATGAGAGAATCGAACTCCCACCAAAGGTTTTGGAGACCCCTATCATACCATTTGACCAATCCCCTGTATAAAAGAATTCCTCTCTGGAATACTTTTTCATTATACTGAAATGCGGTTTTTTTGTCAAGCGGAGATGGAGGGATTTGAACCCTCGCGCCGGTTGCCCGGCCTACCGCATTTCGAGTGCGGACCCTTCAGCCACTTGGGTACATCTCCATACCGACAGACAATATTATATATGCTGTGAGGACAAAGGTCAATTCTTTTTTTGCCGCATGATGAAGCTGGCAATTGACGAAGCGGGAATCCTATACTATGATATAGAAGTGAGATTTTTTGCAGATACACAATCTGATTATGATAAATGAACAGGAGGATCTATGGATAAAAAGAAAGAAGCGATCCTGAAAGCCGCGCAGGCTCTCACGGAGAATTATAAAAAAGAAGAGCTTTTTATGCCAAAGAACGGAAGACGGCTTCCCGACAGGGCGGCGGTCATCGATCTGGTGAAAGATCTGCGGTCCGTTATCTTCCCGGGATATTTCTGCGCGGACACCGCGGCCCGTATCTTTCCGGAGCAGTTCAGTACTTATTGTCTGAATGAATATTACGACAGGCTGAAAGAACAGGTGGAGATCGCGTTTCTCTACGCGCATCAGGATATGGAACTTCAGGAGGCGGCGGAGCTTTCCGAGAATATCTGCGCGGATTTTTTCGCAAAGCTTCCGGAAGTCCAGCAGAAGCTTTTAAAGGACGTACAGGCAGGCTTTGACGGCGACCCGGCGGCCAAGAGCAAGGAGGAGATCATTTCTTCCTATCCCGGGGTTTTCGCTATCTATGTCTATCGTCTGGCGCATATCTTATATAAAAGCCATGTGCCGCATATCCCAAGGATTATGACGGAATACGCCCACGGCAAGACCGGGATCGACATTAATCCGGGCGCCGAGATCGGAGAATATTTCTTTATCGACCACGGTACCGGCGTGGTGATCGGCGAGACCACGGAAATTGGCAATAATGTGAAACTTTACCAGGGCGTGACGCTGGGCGCGCTTTCCACCAGACAGGGACAGCAGCTTGCCAATGTGAAACGTCATCCCACTATCCGGGATAATGTGACGATCTATTCCAATTCATCCGTTCTCGGCGGTGAAACAGTAATCGGTGAGAACAGTATCATCGGTGGAAATACTTTTATAACAGAATCTGTTCCCGCAGATACCAAAGTCAGCGCCAAGAGCCCTGAACTGGTATTCAAGAAACCCAGAAGCAGTGTTTCCAAGGCAGATATCTGGGACTGGGATAACTGAGAAGAGCATAAAAGGAGGAGACAGAATGCTTGCACTTGAGAACGTCAGCTGGACAGCGGCTGACGGTGAAGAAATACTGAGAAATATCAGTCTGGAGGTTCCGGACGGGAAGATGACCGTTATCACCGGCCCCAACGGAGGCGGCAAGACTTCTCTGGCGAAACTGATCGCCGGACTGGTAAATCCCACAGAAGGGAAAATCCTTCTGGACGAAAAAGATATCACAGACTGGGATATGACAGAGCGCGCCCGGGGCGGTATCAGCTATGCTTTTCAGCAGCCGGTGCGTTTCAAAGGACTTACGGTCCGTGATCTTCTTGAAACATCGGCAGAAAAGAAGCTGGACAGTGGGGAAGTATGCAGATATCTTGGAGAAGTGGGACTCTGCGCGGAAGAATATATTGACAGAGTGGTGGACGACAGCCTTTCCGGAGGAGAGGGCAAGAGGATCGAGATCGCTACGGTCCTCGCCAGAAAGAATGTGAAGCTCCGCGTATTTGACGAGCCGGAGGCGGGGATCGATCTCTGGAGTTTCACCAATCTGATCGAAGTTTTTCAGAGACTGAAGAATAAAGAAGGGGAGGCGCTTCTGGTAATCTCTCATCAGGAACGTATCCTGGAGATCGCAGACCGTGTTGTAGTTGTGGACAGCGGCAGGATCCGTCTCGCGGGGGAACGCAGCGAGATCCTTCCCAGGCTGCTTGCTCAGGAAAAAGCGGCCCGCTGCCCGAGGGAAGAAGAAAGGAGCTGTGCCAGATGAATAAGATTACCGAAGAACTTCTGAAACAGGTGTCCGACTATAAAGGCGAATTCAAAGGCGCTTATAATATCCGTGAAGACGGCGGATGTGTGGGAAGACAGTCTTCAGAGCATATCAAAATAGAATCCAAACCCGACGGCTCCGGCCTTGAGATCCATATCAGTCCGGAAGCGCAGAAGGAGACCGTTTATATCCCGGCCTGTGTGACGAGGGGAAATGTAAACGATCTCGTCTATAATGATTTCTTTGTGGGAGAAGGCGCCGACGTGACGATCGTGGCAGGCTGCGGCGTCCATACGGATAATGAGGGCGAGGCGGAACACGACGGTATCCACCGCTTTTTCCTGGAGAAGGGAGCCCATGTTCTTTATAAGGAGAAACATGTGGGAACAGGCACCGGGATTGGTCTGAAGAAGATCAATCCGGTGACAGACATGGAACTGAAGGAAGATGCCGTGATGGAGATGGACACGATCCAGATCGGCGGCGTGGACCTTACAAAACGCTCCACAAAAGCGGTGCTCGGCGCCAGAGCGAAGCTGATCATCCATGAGAGGATCATGACGGACGGTGAGGAACAGGCTTCCACAGATTTTGAAGTAGAGATGCAGGGAGAGGATTCCGGCGTAGACCTGATCTCCAGATCTGTTGCAAAAGATCATTCCTATCAGGAGTATCATTCCAAAATCCGCGGTAACTGCCGCTGCACAGGCCATTCCGAGTGCGACGCCATTCTCATAGGAGAGGGCAAGGTAAACGCGGCTCCTGAACTGTTCGCGGGAGATATCGACGCTTCCCTGATCCATGAGGCCGCTATCGGCAAAATTGCCGGAGAGCAGATCGTAAAGCTGCGTACCCTCGGGCTTACGGAGGAAGAAGCCGAGAAGAAGATCGTGGAGGGCTTTTTGCGGTAACAGCTGGAAACCTGCGGAAAGCCGGACGCACAGTACATCTATGCAAATAACTTGTAAGGCACTTTTGCCTTTGTTATAATAATGATGTATCATACAGTTTCAAGGAAACTGTACAGGGGATAAGTAACATAGTTAATAAGGAGGATTTATGAGTTTGAAAAAACAGAGAAAGAAAAAAGGCCTTTTGATCTTTCTGCTTGTTGTGATTCTGGCGGCGGCGGGCTGTGCGGGATACTATTTTTATCAGCGCCAGCAGCCGGTCAATACGGTAAAGGCATTTCTGGATGATGTGAAGGCCATGGATTTTGAGGGTATGGCTGAACTGCTTCAAAACGGAGATATCACTGTGCTGGACGAGGCGGATATCACCAATGCGGCATACACTGCGTTTTTCACCAGTGTGAATCAGAAGATGGACTACGATATCGCGGAAACGGATTTCGATATTCTCAACGGAACAGCGAACATTACCGCGCATATCCGCTATATTGACGGTTCTGACATCTACAGAGATACGATTACGGAATTCCTGAAACAGATTGTATCTACTGCATTCTCAGGCGAAACGCTGACGGAGGATCAGACACAGCAGCAGCTGGCTTCTCTGCTGGAGCAGACAGCTGGCACTGTGGAGGAGAAATACGCGGAAGTGGACATCACTTATCCGCTGATCAAAGCAGGCGATTCATGGAAGATTATTTCTATTGATGAGAACACGGCGAAAATGATGTCAGCCAACTTTACCAATGTTCAGGACGAGATCAATGATTCCCTGGTGGAAATGGAAAACGCGGGGAACAGTGAGGCAGAAGATGTTCCGCAGGCAGCGCAGGGCGATACCATTGACATGACGAATGAGAAGTTTACCATTCATTATAAACAGCATCGTATTGCCGAGGATATTTCCGGCGCGTCCTGCCTGATGGTATATTATGACTACAGCAATAACGGAACTTCTAATTCCAGCGCCATGGTGGATGTGAGCCTTCAGGCTTTCCAGAACGGACAGGCTTTAAGTGCGGCAATTCCCTCCGCGGATGATGAAGCTATCAACCAGTTTATGACAGAAGTTACTCCGGGGCAGACAGTTACTGTATGCCAGGCATTTACACTGAACGATCAGTCGGACGTAACACTCCAGGCCGGAGAGGCTTTCAGTTTCGGCGGCGGAACTGTTACTTCTCAGATCCTGAAGGTACAGTAATCCCTGTTAAGCTGAAATCAACATAATGAGATATTAATATTACATTCGCAGCAGTTTTTGTGCAAAACTGCTGCGAATATTTTTTTTGGAGTTTGAGATAATAAAGACATGAAAGGATGGTGACTTATGGGAAATAAATTTTTACAGTATTTTGCGCTGACCATTGCTGTGATCGGCGCTGTAAACTGGGGACTGATCGGTTTTTTTAACCTGAATCTTGTCTCCCTTCTCTTCGGGAGCATGAGCTGGATCTCCAGGATTATTTATGGACTTGTAGGAATATGCGGCCTTTACCTTTTCACCTTCTACAGCCTTGTGGATCAGGAAAGCCAGGAAGCCTGAAGTTCAGGATATCCGGGGGGCCCCGGGAAATACGAGAAAAGGGAGAAGCTTCTGTCATACAAAAAAATGACAGAAGCTTCTCCCTTTTGCAACAATAATTATTACAATATGCAGGCTTCCAGCGCAACCTTCATCATATTTTCAAAAGATTCCTGCCTTGCCAGAGCGGAAAGTTCTTCGTGAGTTACAAAAGAATCTGAAATCGTCAGAAGACATGCGGCTTTCTTACCTGAAACATTTGCGTTGTGGAACAGGGCGAAGCTCTCCATTTCCACGCACTGGCAGCCGTGTTTCGCATAGATTGCGCGGAAATCATCCATATGATCTGCCGCATAGAACACATCGGAGGAATGTATCCGCGCTTCTTTTATTTTGACTCCGGTAAGTTCCGCCGCTTTGCGGATCTGTTCATTTAACGCGGGCGTCGGATACATAATATCATCTGTATTGCCGTTCTGTTCACGGGCATAGCTGGAAGCGCTCCAGGCGCTGTCGGCAAGTACTACGTCATATACTTTAAGATTCTCTGTGTAGGATCCGGCGGAGCCGATGCGGATGATGTTTTCCACGCCATAAAAATTATAGAGCTCATAGGAATAAATCCCGATGGACGGCATTCCCATTCCGCTTGCCATTACAGTAACCGCTTTTCCTTTATAGGTTCCGGTATAGGCATAGGTGTTTCTGACTTCATTTACCAGTCTTGGATTTACCAGAAAATTTTCCGCCACGTATTTCGCTCTCAGCGGATCGCCGGGCATCAGTACATATTTTGCGATATCTTCTTTTCTGGCCTGAATGTGTGGTGTTGGAACCGGCATCTTAAATCCCTCCTTTTTATTGTACGGCAGCCCGTCGGGCTGGATTGCACGTATGTGCAGGTATAATACCTGCTTTGTGAATATTATACCATATAATCCACAAAAACAAAAATAAATACAAAAAAAACCAGGACATGTGTCCTGGTCTGAAGAGCGATAGACGGGGCTCGAACCCGCGGTCTCGACCTTGGCAAGGTCGCGCGTTACCAACTACGCCACTATCGCATAAGAGCGGGTGATGGGAATCGAACCCACGTATCCAGCTTGGAAGGCTGGTGTTCTACCATTGAACTACACCCGCGTATCGCTGTGCTGTCCGCTACAACGATAATGAGTATATAACACTTTTCATGGTTTGTCAACCAATTTTTTGAAGTTTTTTTCGGCATTTTTCCAGAGCTTTTCTATTGCCAGCAACTGAAGATTACAGTTGCGAAAAATCCAGAGATAAAATAAAATGGCAATAGAGAATATATCTTTTGACCTGACGGACTATATAAATTAGGAGGATTATTATGGTGAAACGATACAGACATCATTTCAGATCAGAAGCAGACGGACTGAGGATTTCCGTGCTGAGCATTTCTCCGGATACGCCTCCTTACAGAGGGATGATTCAGATTGTCCATGGAATGTGCGAATATAAAGAAAGATACGAACCGTTTATGGAGTATATGGCGGAGAAAGGCTATCTGACGGTGATCCATGATCACCGGGGGCATGGAAGGAGCGTGCTGACAGGAGATGATCTGGGATATATGTACGGCGGAGGCGCTGAAGCTCTTCTGAAGGATATCGAAACTGTAAACAGAGGGCTTCGGAACAGATACCCCGACCTCCCGCTGATCCTGATGGGACACAGTATGGGATCGCTGGCAGTGAGAGCTTTTGCAGCATCTCATGACGACTGCATGGATATGCTGATCGTCTGCGGCTCTCCCAGCAACAGGAAGGCAAGGAGGCTGGGAGCAATAATAGCCTGGGCCGAAGGAAGCCTTCTTGGCTCACGGCACAGGAGCCGCCTGCTGGAATTCCTTTCCTTTGGAAGCTATGCGGTAAAATTCCGGAGCGAGAAGGATAAAAACGCCTGGATATGTTCCGATCCGGAAGTATATGGGGAATACGGCAGATCAGAACTGTGCGGCTTCACATTTACGGATGATGGATACCGTACCCTGTTTCAGCTTATGAAGATGGCCTATGATGTAAAACACTGGAAATGTACGAATCCTTCATTACCGATATTGTTTATCGGCGGCGTGGATGATCCCTGTATCGGAAATGTGCGTAAATTTGCCTCGGCGGTTCAGAGTATGCGACAGGCAGGATATTGTGATGTAAAGGGAAAGCTGTACCGGGGAATGCGGCATGAGATCCTGAACGAAAAGAATAAAGAACAGGTATACCGGGATATTGCGGTGTATATCAGAAAGAAAGGATTCTGATACGGCAGACGGCGTACTGAATAGAAGCAGACGGTTTTGCTCATACTATTTCCGGAAAACTTCCATACAGAAACGAGGTGGCCGGAATGAAAAAACGGAAGCGGGCCGCAGGACTGATCGCAGCAGGGATCCTGTGTCTTTCCGGGTGCGGAACCGCGCAGGAAAGGCACGAGGAAGCGCTCTTTGTCCTTGACCGTAAAGAAAGTGATTGTTATAATGATTCTATTGTGAATAACTTTTTTTCGGGGAGGAGTATTAATGAGAGCAAGCGGGGTTTTGATGCCTGTGTCCAGTATACCGTCTGATTACGGGATCGGGTGTTTTTCAAAAGAAGCTTATGATTTTGTAGATCAGCTGGCGGAGGCAGGACAGAAGTACTGGCAGATTCTGCCGCTGGGTCCTACCGGATACGGGGATTCCCCGTATCAATCCTGTTCTACTTTTGCGGGGAATCCGTATTTTATCGATCTGGGAGAACTGATCAGGGAGAATCTTCTGACAGAGGAAGAGTGCAGTTCCTGTGACTGGGGAGATAATCCATCTTATGTGGATTATGAGAAAATATACAATTCCCGTTTCCTGCTCCTTAGGAAAGCTTATGACCGGGCAGAAACAGAAAGTAATGAAGAATATCAGGAATTTTTAAAACAGCAGAATCACTGGATCTGGGACTATGCTCTTTTCATGGCGATAAAGGACAGCCAGAAGGGCATAAGCTGGGCGGAATGGCCCCGGGAATTTCAGGATCATGACTCCGGCGCCGTTAAGAAAGCGCGGCAGGAATTGAACCGGGAAATGGGATTTTACTGCTTCCAGCAGTATCTTTTTCACAGACAGTGGATGAAACTGAAAGAATATGCCAATCAGAAGGGAATAGGCATTATCGGAGATGTGCCGATTTATGTTGCGCCGGACAGCGCGGACGCCTGGGCGGATCCGGGACTTTTTCAGTTTGATGAGAACTATCTTCCTGTGGCAGTGGCGGGGTGTCCTCCGGACGCGTTTTCCGCGACAGGGCAGTTATGGGGAAATCCGCTGTATGACTGGAAAAAACATAAAGAAGAGGGTTACTTCTGGTGGACCAAGAGAATGCTCAGATGTATGGAACTTTATGATATCGTCCGTATCGATCATTTCAGAGGTTTTGACGAGTATTATTCCATTCCTTATGGAGACAAGACCGCAGAGGAAGGCCACTGGGAGAAAGGCCCGGGACTTGAGCTTTTCCATGTATTGAACAGCAGGATCGATTCCCTGCAGGTCATAGCGGAGGATCTTGGTTTTCTTACGGAAAGTGTTCTGGAAATGGTGAGGGAAAGCGGTTATCCGGGAATGAAGGTGCTGCAGTTTGCCTTTGACGGAAGTGCGGGGAATCCTTACCTTCCGTATAAATACGACAAAAACTGTGTTGTTTATACAGGCACCCACGATAACGAGACGACAAAAGGCTGGATGGAACATCTGAATCCCCATGACGCATGGTTTATCCGCGCCTATACAGACTGCGAGAACCGTTCTCTGGACGAGTGTGTCTGGGGGCTTATCAGGGCGGCGCAGTCCAGTACGGCGGATCTCTGTGTGATCCCCATACAGGATTACCTTTGTCTTGGAAACGAAGCCAGAATGAATGAACCGTCTACACTGGGGGATAACTGGAAATGGAGACTGCGAAAAGAACAGCTCTCTTATCCGGTCCTGGAGAGGATGCGGGCTCTGACCGGCCTTTACGGCAGGTACTGACCAAAATAAATGATACATAAAAAGGAGAGACAGATGGAAGACGAAAGCAGAAACACACTGCCGGAAGACAATAACGTGCAGGAAGAGGAACGGGCAGCCGGACAGGAAGAAACTCAGGAAAGAGGGATGCCAACCAGAACCTGCATTATGATGATCTTAGCCGGCCTGTACCTTTTGTATACCGGATATAAATTATGCAGCGATGTTCTGAACGGAGTAGAGGGAGGCAGCTGGGGATTTGCAGTTGCAGGTGTTGGATTCTTTATTGTGGGAGCAGGAATGCTTGTGATTGGCGGAAAGAATTTCCTCAAAAAGCAGAAAGAAAAGCAGGAGGCAGAATCCGCAGAACAAAAAAGTGATTCGCCGGTTCCGGAAGAACCCCGGAAGACCATGAGTATTGCGGAGAGGGCAAGACTGGCCTCAACTCTTGCGGAGGAAGAGAACAATACCTCCGATGAGAATACTCTGGAAGATACGGAAGAAGAGGCAAAAGGGCCGGCAGAAAACACAGAAGAATAATACAGGCAGAATCTGTCAGGAAAAGACCGGGACAGCAGAACGCCGCAGAGATCATCTGGATCGTCTGCGGCGTTTTTTGCGGCGTGATTTTCGGGAAGCGTTGGGGTTATGCAGGGTAGACCAGCAGAACAGCTGTACCAGGATGATCCCGATCAGGGCGCCCAGGCTGTCGAAGCCTACGTCTGTATATGCGGAAGTCCTTCCGGCAACAAACGATTGATGATATTCATCCAGGCAGGCAAAGCCCACACAGACGATCCCTGCCAGAAGAAAAAGCGCCAGTCCCCGTATTCTGTATACATACAGAGGAAAAGAGACAGCTATGGCCAGAAGACAGTATTCTGTCATATGTGCAGCCTTCCGGACATAGTAATGGATTTCTTCGGCTTCATATGCCAGTTCATCATAACTTTTGTTTGTATTGAGAAGCTCGTTTTTCGTTTCCACGATCTGATAGCTGATCTTGTAGCTTAATTCCCCGGACACCTCCCCGGTCTGGGCGGAAAATGAAAAAATGATATACATCATCAGCAGCGCGGGAAGAAATGAAAGCGGCTTCAGTAAAAAGATTATTATTTTCATGGCTTTTAATATAGCACGTGCAGAATTAAAAGTAAAGACTGTTTCGGAGAGGCCGGAAAAACGGCGAAGCCAAAGGAAAAAGCCCGGTTGCTGCCGAAGTAAAAAGAAGTAGTAATTCATAATAAATCATGGTACAATTACAAAAGTTAAATTTGTAAACGCAGAAAAGCCCCGTTATATATCGGAGAGACGGGGTTCCAATATGCGAGAAAGGAGGAGCACATGAGCGCGGCAGATATTACTTTTATCAACATGTGCAAAGATGTTATTGAGAACGGCACCAGCACCGAGGGTGAGAAGGTACGCCCGGTGTGGGAGGACGGGACCCCGGCATATACCATTAAGAGATTTGGCGTTGTGAACCGCTACGATCTGCGGAAAGAATTCCCTGCGCTGACGTTGAGGAAGACGGCGCTGAAAAGCGCTATGGATGAGATTCTCTGGATCTGGCAGAAGAAATCCAACAATATCCATGATCTTCACAGTCACATCTGGGACAGCTGGGCGGACGAAACAGGCTCTATCGGCAAGGCATACGGCTATCAGATGCAGGTGAAGCACCAGTACAGAGAAGGCATGATGGATCAGGTGGACAGAGTCCTTTTTGACCTGAAGAACAATCCCTACAGCAGAAGGATCATGACTAATATCTACGTACATCAGGATCTCCATGAGATGCATCTCTATCCCTGCGCCTATTCCATGACCTTTAATGTTACGAAGGAACGCGGGAAAGACAAACTGACTCTGAACGCGATCCTGAATCAGCGTTCCCAGGATATTCTGGCGGCCAATAACTGGAACGTGTGCCAGTATTCCATCCTTCTTATGATGTTTGCCCAGGTGTGCGGAATGGAAGCGGGAGAGCTTGTTCATGTGATTGCGGACTGCCATATTTATGACAGGCATATTCCGGTGGTAAAAGAGCTGATCGCAAGGACGCCCTATCCGGCGCCTACAGTGAAGCTGAACCCGGAGATAAAGGATTTCTATGATTTCACCACAGACGACCTGATCGTGGAGAATTACCAGACCTGGCCCCAGATTAAAAATATTCCCATTGCCATCTGACGGAACTGCAATGGCGGGCAGCCGGTAAAACTGCGAAATCCAAAGACGAATTTGTTGAGAAGAGAGGAAAATTATATGAATCTGATCGTGGCAGTAGATAAGAACTGGGCTATTGGAAAAGAAGACAAACTTCTTGTAAGCATTCCAGCGGATATGAAGATGTTCCGCCAGGAGACTACCGGTAAGGTAGTGATCCTGGGAAGGAAGACTCTGGCGACATTTCCGGGCGGACTTCCCTTAAAGAACAGGACCAATATCATACTTACCGGAAATAAAGACTTCAGGGCGAAAGACGCTGTTATCGTGTACTCCATAGAGGAACTTCTGGAAGAAATCAAAAAATATCCGTCCGAAGATGTGTACTGCATCGGCGGCGAAAGTGTGTACAGACAGCTTCTTCCATATTGCGACACCGCTCATGTGACGAAAGTGGATTTCGCTTATGAGGCGGACCGTTACTTCCCCAATCTGGATGAAATGCCGGAGTGGAAGATAACAGCCAGAAGCGAAGAGCAGACCTATTTTGATCTGGAATATGAATTCGTGAAATATGAGAGAGTAAAATAAAAAGCAAAAAAGTACCCCTGACCGGAGATCCGGAGCAGGGGTATTCCTCATTATAGGGGGAAGGAAGTTTTCCCGTCTGATTATTATTCGATCACCTGGATCCAGCCTTCAGGCGCTTCAATGCGTCCCATCTGGATACCGGTAAGTGTTTCATAAAGTTTTTGAGTGACAGGTCCCATCTCGTTCATACCGCTGGGGAAGCAGATCTCCTTGCCGTGATCTACGATCTTTCCTACAGGAGAGATAACTGCGGCAGTTCCGCAGAGACCGCATTCAGCGAAATCTTTCACTTCATCAAAGTAAACCTCGCGTTCTTCCACTTCAAGACTGAGATAATGCTCCGCTACATATATCAGTGAGCGGCGTGTGATGGAGGGAAGGATGCTGCCGGATTTCGGGGTGACGACTTTATTGTCCTTTGTGATAAAGAGGAAGTTCGCGCCGCCTGTCTCCTCAACTTTGGTTCTGGTTGCGGCGTCAAGATACATGTTCTCGTCAAACCCGTTGCGGTGTGCTTCCATGATGGCGTGCAT
>DWXL01000278.1 GCA_019119235.1 Candidatus Blautia excrementigallinarum
CTGTCGAAGTCTTCCATGGTCCCGAAATCTTTCATGATCCCCCAGTAATTGCTGATGTCATAACCGTTGTCGTCGTTCGGCGACTCGTAGACTGGAGACAGCCATATCACATCGATCCCCAGTTTCTTCAGATAATCCATTTTTTCTGTGATACCGTTAAGGTCTCCGATTCCGTCCCCGTTGCTGTCGTTAAAACTGCGCGGGTAGATCTGATAAACCACGGCTTCTTTCCACCATGTTCTTTCCATTTCCATTCTCCTTCATCTATGCTGCATTTGAGATTATGGCGGCGTCCGGCGTCCCGGCCCGCCGCCTTATTTTATGCCTGAAACATTTCGCCGAATGTTTTTTTCTTCTCCACAGCCTCAGTTACCGCAGCCATCTTCGTCGTGTCTCCGATCAGGATCACTCCGCAGAGACGGTTGTTGAGAAAGTAGTATTTTTCGTACTGTTTGCGCCCCATATCTTTGAATTCTACGGTTCGGTAGATCAGATTGGGATTCTTGCCGTTGTCGCCGATCGCGTAGAGACTGGTATTCATACCGTTGAAGCTTAATCCTGCCGATACAGTCGTATAGGTGAGATTGTCTCCCGCCGCATTGGCTCCCGCCACTTTCCCCTGCTCCAGAGCCTGGGGCCAGATCGCATAATTAACGCCCTCATATTCCGCGCAGTCGCCGCAGGCGAAAATATCCTCGTCGTCTGTGGCCATTCTTTCATCCACGACCACGCCCCTAATGATCTTCAGACCTGCGTTCTGCGCTACCGCCGTGTTGGCGCGGACGCCGGCTGACACGATGACAAGCTCGGCCGGAAATTCCCGTCCGTCGGCAAGCTTCACGGACGAAACAGAGGTTTCTCCTTCTATAGAGGATATCTGTACCCCGGCATGGATCTCGATCCCGCATCCTGCGCTGATGGCGGTCAGCATCTCACTGGCGGAGGAATCCAGCTGGCGGCCCATGATCTGAGGCGCCGCCTCCAGTACGGTCACCTGCTTCCTGGCTCTTTTCAATTCCCAGGCGGCTTCCAGTCCCAGGACTCCGCCGCCGATCACAACCACATTATTCACCCGGTCCAGCATGCTTTCCAGCTTCTGGATATCCGCCATTCGCCGGATGGCGATCACTTCCGGCTTATCTGTTCCCGGAACGGGCGGAATGAAGCATTCGGAGCCCAGGGCGTAGATCAGTTTTGTATATTTCAGTTTCATATCTCCGGAAAGAACAACTTCTTTTTCTTTCCTGTCTATAGAGATCACTTCTTTATCAAGTAAAAGATGAATGTTGTTTTCTTCATACCAGGATTCCGGCTCTACCTGGATCTGCCCGGCGTCAAGCTCCGCCACCATGGATTTCGTAAGCATGGGCCGGTTGTATGTCACATAGGGCTCGTTGGAGATCATGATCACAGAGCCGGTAAGATCTCTTTCTCTGATGGCTTTCGCCGCGCTTAATCCCGCTGCCCCGTTTCCGATGATCACGTAAAAATTATCGGTATCTTTCCGGAAGCTGCTCTCTTCCATGTCTACAGGAACAAAATTCTCACTGCCCACGCCGCAGACAGGACAGATCTCCAGAGATGAATCGAAGATCGCTCCGCATACCAGACATTTCACAAGGGTGCGGGCGCCTTTCGCCTTCTTTGGATTTTCTTTTTCCTGAAGGATACAGCCGAAATTATAACCGTATTCATAAGCGTCCAGAAGATTGTTCTCCGACGGTTTGAATCGGATCCTGAGCCCGTCCGTAACTTTCATCCTCAATTGTTTCAGCCGCTCCAGGATATGGGGCACTCCCTCTCCGCTCCATCCGTAGCTTCCGAAAGCGCTGGCGGTCTTTCCGCCGTGTGTGCCGGCGAACATCGCTGTGGTAAGATCCCAAATGGGTTTCAGGGCTTCTCCCACGATGGTGGGCGTGCCGAAAAGGATGCCGTCCGCGAATCCCAGTTCTTCCAGAACCTTCGCCTGATCCGCCTCCACCATGTCGTAGCTTCTCACGGCAATATCGCCGCTGTCTTTGATTCCTCTTTCGATTTCCTCCGCAATCCGCTTCGTATATCCGTATGCGCTCACATAAGGAATGATGACTGTTTTTTTCTTATTGGGATTGACAACGGTACACCAGTCCTCGTATGTGTTGTACATAAAATCAATCTTCTCATCGATCACCGGGCCGTGTCCGGGACAGATCATGGTGACATCCAGTTCACGCACACGCGCAAGCGCATCCAGCATAAAAGATTTAAAAGGACCAATGATACAGTCGAAATAATATTTTGTTGCCCGCATATATCCCTCATGGTCCGTCACTCTGCTCGCAAGCACATCGTGAAATCCATAATGGGAGCCGAAGGAATCACAGGTCACCAGGATCTGCTCCTCCTCGATGTAGGTATACATGGTATCCGGCCAGTGAAGATTGGGCACCACAAGGAACCGGAGCGTCTTCCCGCCGATCTCCATAGTCTGATTATCCTGCACGGCGATAGCGGTAAAATCCCCGTTGACGATTTCTTTCAGAAAACCGACGGCGCATCCTGTAGCCACGATTTTCATCTGCGGGCTGTATTCCAGAAGTTTCCCGATACTTCCCGCATGATCCGGTTCCGTATGATCTACGATCAGGTAATCGATTTTCGTCACGTCGATGATCTCTTTCAGCTTATCCAGATACTCGTCAAAAAATTTCTCTTTTGCCGTCTC
>DWXL01000279.1 GCA_019119235.1 Candidatus Blautia excrementigallinarum
CCGGTGGAGGTGTTGTCCGCCTCGTCTGTATGGAAAGTAAGGCTTACGCCGTCTGTGGTAAGGACGGTGATCGTATTGGAAGTGGAGCCTGTGATCTCTCCGGAAACCGTATAGGAGAGGTTGCGAAGGCTCAGTTCCTCGGGAACATCACCGGTTACTGCCGTGACAGTGATCCCTTCCAGCGTCCTGCCGTTGAATTCGCCCGTATAGCTGACGGACACGCCGGAACCCACTGCAGGGCCTCCGCTGAAATAGCAGGGAATCTTCGAGATGTCCAGATTCAGGACAACATCGGTACCCTCCGGAGACACCTGAAGGGTATTCAGGTTTATATTGCGGATCACAGCCTTAAGCTGCTGTTCTCTGTCTTTCTCCGGCTCCGGCGTGGGAGCGGGCGTGGGCGTCGGAGTAGGGGCGGGAACCACCAGGGGGTCTATGTCGGATACGCTGAGCACTTTGAGGTGGGACGCGTTTAAGACGGTGGAATTGCTGCCGTCTGTCTCGCCGAAACTGCCTTTATAATGAAGATACACCCAGGCGCCTGCCCGGATCCCGTTCTGATAATACTGTTCCGCTCCTGTCACGGGATAAGTGGCGGTTTTTCCTGTGCGAGACTTCAATGTAATGGAATTCGGAGTAAGATTCTGCACCTGTCCGTAGGTGGTCTTTTCTTCTAACTGAACTTTTTTGTGATATTCATCCACAACCTTCAGCGCCTTCACAGTGCTGGTGTCGGTACCTTCCAGCTGCCCTTCGTAAATGACACTGATCTCGTCTCCGGTGATCATGCCGCCTTCGCATTCCAGAGCGGCCCGGGAGATGTCAAAGATATAGGTGTTATCCTCATCGGTCATGGTGAGCTGGCTTCCGCTGAAATCTTTCAGTATTCCATGGACTTCGTCCATATATACCCGCGGGCTGTCCGGCTGCGGTTCCTGTACTTCTGTCTCCCCGAAAGAGCGGAAACGGTCAATAATGTCTCCCGCAGTGCAGCCGGAGAGGGAGAGGGCTGCCGCAGTACAGATGCAGGCAATAAGCAGATTCTTCATTTGATGCCTCCGGTATCCATTGTATTTCTGTTTTCCATAATACATCGACTTTGCCCTGTTGGCAATGCTTTTCACTTTCTTGTAACTATTGTACAAAAAAATATTGTGAATATTATAACAAATAGATATTGCATTATCTGTAAAGTGTGCTATACTTTGAGACAAGTAAATAATAGCGAAGTAGGAATTTATGCGTTAAGTGTTCATTGGCTGGGGAGTCGCCGTGAAACGAAAAGCTGCTGATAAGAAGAAGGCTTACGATATATTTTCCGCACCCGTTGCTACATATGAGAACATCTCATAATGTGGAGGGATTATTATTTATGGTAACTACTCTGACTGTGTGAAAGCATTATGGAGGTGTTTTTATTATGCAGAAAAACAGCTGCAAGACTTACTGGAACGTGAAAACCCTTGTCTTTATGGCTCTTCTCGTTGCCATGCACCTGGTACTTACCAGAGTGTTTGTGGTGGAACTGGGCGCTTACCGGATCTCGGTGGGAAGTGTCTGCACCATTCTGGCCGGTCTCTGGATGGGCCCGGCAGCAGGAGCTGTCTGCGGTTTTACGGCGGACATCCTGGGATGTTTTATGAAAGGATATGCGGTGGATCCCTTTATCACCACTGCCGCAGTCTGCTGGGGACTTCTTCCCGGACTGGCGAAATATTTCTATGCCGGCAGGAGCAGGAAGGGCAAAACCGTGGGTATCGTGCTCTCCATCGTGGTGACGGCGGTGATCAGTTCGCTGGTTCTGACAACATCCGGACTGGTGCTGTTCCAGGGATATAATTTCTTTACGATCATCCCGGGCAGACTGGTTCAGTTTGTGATCCTGATTCCCATTTACTGTGTGCTGACCTGTCTTCTGTATTTCAGCCCGCTGACTTCTCTGGTGATGGATACAGTGAAACCGGCAGTACTGAAAAAAAAGACTGTCTGACAAATTTAAAATAAAATACGATTCCCCAAAACAGGGCGCAGCAAAAGCTGCGCCCCTTTATGTTTTACGGATTATCCGGTCGGACCCGGAACCAGTAGGTATAAAAATGATCAAAGCCAAGAGAGGTATAGAGACGGTGGGCGTTTAAGTTTCCCTGAACAACCTGGAGATAGGCGTTTTGCGCGCCTTTTTTCATCCCTTCCCGGAGAAGTCCGCTGCAGATCTGCCTTGCCAGACCCTGCCTGCGGTACTGTTCCTGCACGTGGATGGCGTAGATGCCGATATAATCCCGGTCAAGGATGCCAAGTCCTGTGGCAATGATTCGCCCGTCCCGTTTCACACAGGCGCAGACCGTTTCTTTGGGGATCGCCCTGTACATGGAAGGCACTACTTTCCGGTGGATGGGATTCGTGGTCCCTTTCAGGTGAAAAAGGCTCTCTATCCAGATATCCGGTATATCCGGAGTGAAAATCACATCTTCGCAGTCTGCTTTCAGTAAGGAAGACGAAAGGGGCAGAGTCATCACGTCCGTGGTATGCTGGATCTCATATCCCCTGTTTTCAAGCGTATAGTCAAAATCAGTGGATACCAGAGGGCTTATTTTGAAGACGGCGGGGGAACCGAGACGACGGTATTCATTCTCGCAGTAGGGGATTTTTTCCCGCCAGGGCAGGGAAGATACGCCGAACTGCTCCACGCTGTTGGTCCTGTGAGTATAAAAATAGGAAAAACGCAGGATCCAGCCGTCGTACAGTTCCATTTTGTGGGATGGCCATGCATTCAATGACATGTCTTCGATTTTTTTGATGCTGGTTTCCATGGCGCCGCCTCCTGACAGAAAAATAATCTTTTCGTATTATACAGAAAAAACGGTTCTCATGCAATCCTGATATTTGTTTTTGCCGATATTTCCTCCCGGATATTCTCTGATCCGGAAGGCGTGGGTATTGTCAGTATTTGACGAACGAATCTTCTGGACAACAGGGGTTCTCCTGCCCTATAATAAGACTCACCAGAGATCCTCTGGTATTCCTGCTCCGTCTGTTCAGACGGATTATCCCATTCTTACAGTTTTACAATCTTAAAGAAAGGAGTGAGCGCCGGATCGTTACAGGCAGATTGCTGGCACTGACAGCTGCCGGAGTATCCGCTGTCATGGATATTCATTCCATGCGGATCAGCAATATATGGATAGTCTGCTCGCTGCTGGCAGGGCTCTGGCAGTCCGCGGCGGGAAGCGGCCCGGGTATTCCGGGATATCTGGCAGGCATGATCCTCCCGCTGATCCTGCTGGGCTGGATGTTTCCTTTCCGGCTGATCGGAGCCGGGGATATCAAGCTTTTCTGCGCCCTGGGAGGGATCATGGGCGGAGAGGACATTCTATGGTGTATCGGATATGCTTTTCTTTCAGGAGCGGCCATTTCCCTGGCGCTTCTGGTCTCCTGCGGCGGTTTTGGCGAGAGGATCCGCTGCCTTCTGGAATATTTCAGCGCATATCTGCGGACGGGGATCGTGAAGCCTTATTACAGGAAAGGCGGCGCCCCGGAGAATATTCATTTTTCCATTCCCATTTTTATGAGCGTGATGCTCTATACAGGAGGTATTTATTAAAATGAAAAAACAAATTTTTGCGGTCTGTGACACAGAGGAGGAATATGCCCGGAATTTCATGGATTATATAAGCCGCAGGAAGAATATTCCTTTTGAGATCCGGGCGTTTACTTCTGCGGACAGCCTGATCGCCTTTGCGCGGAAGAATCATATTGAACTGCTCCTTATCTCTCAGGAGGCCATGTGCCGGGAGATCCGGGATCTGGACATCGGCAAGGTGATCATCCTGACGGAGGGAGTGCAGCCGCCGGAGCTCAGTTCTTATGCAGGAGTCTATAAATACCAGTCGTCTTCACAGGTGATCAGAGAGGTGATGGCCTGCTACGGTGAAGAGAAATCTGTCCTTCCCGTGCAGAATCCGGTAATGAAGAAGACTACGGAGATACTGGGAGTCTATTCGCCCCTGGGCCGCTGCCTGAAGACGTCTTTTGCCCTGACGCTGGGGCAGATCCTGGCAAGGGAGAGGCCGGTGCTGTATCTGAATATGGAGGAGTATTCCGGCTTTGAAGAGCTGTTTAAGCGGAATTATCAGGGGACCTTAAGCGACCTTCTGTATTTTGTGCGCCAGAGAGACGGGAATCTTTCCGTGAAGCTGAACGGTATGGTGGAGACGGCGGGGATCCTGGATTATATTCCCCCTGTGCAGTCTCCCCTGGATATCAGAGGCACTCCCTGGCAGGACTGGGCGTGCCTTCTGCAGGAGATCGCAGTCCACAGTTCCTATGAGACTGTGATCCTGGATATCGGGAACGGAATTGACGAAGTATTCCAGCTTCTGGATCTGTGCAGGACAATTTTTGTCCCAGTGCGCTCCGACAGGATATCCATGTGTAAGATCGCTCAGTTTGAGAATCTTCTCCGGGTGCTGGACTATCCCCAGGTGCTTACCAGGACGGTGAAACTTAATCTGCCCTTTTACAGCAGCATCCAGAAGGGTGTTTTTCATCCGGAGCAGCTGGTGTGGAGCGAACTGGGGGAATACGTAAGAGAGGTGATCAGGAAGGAAGGGCTATGAGCAGGGAGAATTTTCAGATACTGAGAGGGCTTCTGATGGAGAAACTGGATCTGTCCCGGGAACTGACGGATGAAGAGATCCTGGGAGAGATCGACAGCCTGATCCTGGGGAAGCTCAGGGAATCCTGCCTTTCCCTGAAGGAGAAGGTGGAACTGCGGCAGGAGCTGTTCTGTTCCGTGCGCAAGCTGGACGTCCTTCAGGAGCTGATCGAGGACGAGTCGGTGACCGAGATCATGGTCAACGGGCCGGAATCGATCTTTGTAGAACGTAAGGGCAGGCTGACCAGATGGAACAAAAGCTTTACCTCCCGGGAGAAGCTGGAGGATGTGATCCAGCAGATTGCAGGACGGTGCAACCGGGTGATCAATGAATCCATGCCCATTGTAGACGCGCGGCTGGAGAACGGAGCCAGGGTCAATGCGGTGACCGCCCCTGTGGCGCTCAACGGGCCGATCCTTACGATCCGGCGTTTTCCGGATACGCCCATCACCATGGAGAAGCTGATCAGCCTGGGCAGCGTTACCAGAGAATGCGCGGGGTTCCTGGCCGCCCTGGTGCGGGCCAGATACTCGATCCTGATAGGCGGCGGGACAGGCAGCGGGAAGACCACATTTCTGGGAGCGCTGTCGGAATATATTCCTTCAGACGAGCGCGTGATCACGATTGAAGACAACGCGGAACTGAAGCTTCAGGGAATAGAGAATCTCGTCCGCCTGGAGGCGAAAATGGCGAATTCCGAAGGGGCTGTTTCCGTCAGTATCCGGGATCTGATCCGCACGGCGCTCAGAATGCGCCCGGACAGGATCATTGTGGGAGAAGTCCGGGGCGGAGAAGCGGTGGACATGCTCCAGGCGCTGAATACAGGGCATGAGGGAAGCCTGAGTACGGCCCATGCCAACTCTGCGGGAGATATGCTGAGCCGTCTGGAGACCATGACGCTGATGGGGGTGGACCTTCCCCTGGAAGCCATACGAAGACAGATCGCCTCCGGCGTGGATATCCTCATCCATCTGGGCAGGCTGCGGGATAAATCCAGGAAGGTGCTGGAAGTTACAGAAATATGCGGGTTTGAAGGCCATGAGATCCTTACCCGCACGCTTTACCGCCGGGAGGAAGGCAGAGGGCTTGTGAAGACAGCGGGACTTTCCAGGCGGGAGAAGCTTGAGAGGGCAGGTGTGAAGATCGATGAAGCAGAACTATGACGAATATCATTATACAGTGAAAGAAATACTGAAATACGGCGTACAGGGCATAATGCTCTGGGCTGCGGCGGACTATCTTTTTTACCAGAGCTGGCCTCTGATGCTGGCGGCGGTTCCTTTTGCCGCTGTGTTTCTGCGGTGGAAGAAGAAGCAGTTTATCCGGGAACGGAAAAAGACGCTGAACTACCAGTTCCGGGATGCCCTTAACGGATTGAGCGCGGCGGTGCAGGCGGGATATTCCGCAGAGAACGCGGTGTCGGCCTGTACCAGGGATCTGGAGCGGCTTTATCCCGGAGACGCGGATATCGTCAGGGAGTTCCGCTACATTGAAAGCCGCCGGAAGGTCAGCGTCCCTGTTGAGGAGCTCTTTCTCAGTCTGGGAGAGCGCACCCGCATCGAGGATATTGAGAATTTTGCCGCAGTGTTCAGCACGGCGAAACGCACAGGAGGAGATATGGACAAGGTGATCCAGACCTCAGCCAGGATGCTGGGAGACAAGATCGAAGTAAAGAAAGAGATCGAGGCCACTCTGGCGGCGAAGAAGGCGGAGCAGATGATCATGAGTCTGATGCCGGCAGGGATCATCCTCTATCTCCAGCTGACTTCTCCGGGATTTCTGGAGGTCCTGTACGGGAACCTGTTCGGCATATGCGCCATGAGCGTCTGTCTGGGCGTTTACGTCCTGTCCTACTGGATGGGCAGAAGGATCGTGGACATTCAGGTATAGCGGACCGGAACGGAGGGAAGACAATGTGGATACATATCGTGATCTTTATGATCATTCTGGGATTCCTCCTGGCCTGCAGAGCCGGATGGATACAGGCGGAACCGCTTGGCGGCCGCCGCAGCCTGCGCCTCTTTCTTGCCGTGGCGGCCGGCGGGAATATCCTGGGAATGGCGTTTACCATGACGGGAGGTTCTCCGGCAGTGTATGACGACGGCCTCCGGATAGAGAAGGGAAGCGGCGGGATCCATGAAGAAGAATTCCAGGTGGCGGCATCCGGAGAGGAAATGGAGACGGTCAGGATCCAGGTGCCTGAAAAAGAAACGGAAGAGGAAGAGGCCCCGGCGGAAACAGAAGAAGCAGAAGAGGAAAGCCGGGAGCGCAGGATCCGGGAGATGGTGGAAGAGTACAACAGTCAGAAACAGGATCCTGACTACTATTATCTTCCCGCCCGGTGGGAGGGGGAAACTTTCACATGGCGGCGTCCCGGGGATCCGTCCGGCGCCCTGCTGGCTTCCATGGGCCTGTTTGCCGCTTTTGTGGTACTGATGAAGAAGTCGAGAGAGGCACAGGAACGGGAGATGAAGAGAAGCGAGCAGCTTCTGATGGACTATCCGGCTCTTGTAATGAAGTTCGCGCTTCTGATCCAGGCCGGGATGACTGCCGGGAGGGCTTTCCGGAAAATTGCCGGAGATTACAGGCGGAGGAATCCGGACGGGGGAAGATCTGCCTACGACGCTGTGGCGGCGGCCTGTTACGAGATGGACAGCGGAGTGGCGGAACAGGAGGCGTACCGGAGATTCGGCGAGCGGTGCGGGCAGATGAAGTATAAGACTTTTTCCACCCTGCTGATCCAGAATCTCCAGAAGGGAAGCAGACATATGGCGGATATCCTGGAGCAGGAGGCGCTGGACGCCTGGGATGAGCGCAAGAGAAAAGCGCGTGTTCTGGGAGAAGCCGCGGCGACGAAACTTCTTCTGCCTATGGTGATGATGCTGGCTGTGGTGATGGCGATTATTATGATTCCGGCTTTTCTGTCCTTTTATGGATAGAAGGCGGACAGGGAGGTGAAGGACAATGAGAGACCTGTGGGAAACGGCGAAGGAATTTGCTGCAGAAGAGGACGCGGTGGGTGTTGTGGAGATCATTCTGATCCTTGTGGTTCTGATCGGGTTGGTGATCATTTTTAAAGAACAGCTTACCGCTCTTGTGCAGACGATACTTGCCAAGATCACGAAGCAGAGCAATTCTATCTGATATGTATGGAACAGCCTGCCGCCGCGGATATGCGGCGGCAGGAAAACCGGAAAGGAGGAGAACGTCATGCGGCGTGGAAGTATTACCGTGTTTCTTGCCCTTACATTAAGCCTTATCCTGTCGCTTGTGTGCGCCGGCCTCCAGTCTGTGCGGACGGCTTCTGCGAGGACCCAGATCCTCAGCAGCATGGATATCGGACTGTATTCCCTGTTCGG
>DWXL01000045.1 GCA_019119235.1 Candidatus Blautia excrementigallinarum
ATGCTCTCCGTGGATGAGAAACCCCATTCCCGCTGTATGCTGCACAAGTATTTAAGCCATGAGCGCGACGCGGACGGGCTGAACTTCGTTCCGGATGATTTCTTCACGGAGAACAATATCTGGCAGATCCCGGGACAGAGAGTGACGAAACTGGATACCCGGGCGAAGAAGGTGTATTACGGAACAGAAGGGTACGCCTGTGATTATGACAAGCTGCTCATCGCCACAGGCGCGGAGAGCTTTATCCCGCCGGTAGGGGATCTGAGGACCGCTCCCAATGTGTTCGGCCTTCGTCATTTAAGCGACGCGAAAGCTATCGATGAGAAAGCCCGGACAGCGAAGAAGGTTGTGATCATCGGTTCCGGCCTCGTAGGCCTGGATGCGGCTTACGGCCTTCTTGAGCAGAAAAAAGAGATCACCATTGTGGAGATGGCGGAGAGGATCCTTCCCATCCAGCTGGATGAAAAGGGCGCGGCGGAATATCAGAAGCGCTTTGAAAAGGCCGGCTGCCGTTTCTGCCTGGGAAGAAAAGGCGCGGACACCGTCACCAATGAAAAAGGCGAAATCACCCATGTGGTCCTGGATAACGGCGAGAAACTGGAATGCGACATGGTGATCGTGGCCGCCGGAGTGAGAAGCGCTGTGGCAGGCTTTGAGGACAGCGGTCTTGTGATCGACCGGGGAATCAAGGTCAACGATTATATGCAGACCAGCGAACAGGACGTGTACGCGGCGGGAGATGTGACAGGCCTTTCCGGCATCTGGCCCAACGCTCAGAAACAGGGCAGGATCGCCGCCCAGAATATGGTCCTTGGAAATAAGTTTATGTATGTGGACCGTTTTGCGGCGAAAAATACCATTAACTTCTTCGGTCTGGTGTCTCTCTGCGTGGGAGCCCTGAATCCGGAAGAAGGAGACCAGGTGATCGCCCGGGAGAGCCGGGACCAGTATGAGAGGGCGATTTTCAGGAATCACCGTCTTGTGGGATTCCTGCAGCAGGGAGATATCTCCCATGACGGCATTTACCAGTATCTCATCAAGAACGGGATCGACCTTGCCGGACGGGAAGAGGAGATCTTTTCTCTCAGCTTCGCGGATTTCTACGATGTGAAAGAGAACGGAGAATATATCTATTCTGTATAGTGTATTGTTTTTCTGTGAAATATAAAAGAAAGCTCCGCCATGTGGATGTTGTGGCATACATTCACGCGGCGGAGCTTTTGTCAGGAAACCGGAGTTTTTTGTGACAACACAAATTATTTGTGTTAGAATCAGTGTAAGACATAAACCTGACTTAAGGTCAATAGATGTTTTGTGATTTTTCTGTGAAAAACATGAGAGAAAGATACCGGCTGGAACCGGTGAAAGGAGAGAGAGGATGTATACAATAGGTCAGATTTCGGAGATGTTCCATCTTCCCATATCCACCCTTCGTTATTACGACCGGGAGGGGCTTTTTCCCAATCTTCAGAGATCCGGCGGAGCCCGCAGATTTACGGACAGGGAAATAGAAACCCTTCGGGTGATCGAATGCCTGAAAAAATCGGGACTGGAAATCAGGGATATCAAGGTTTTCATGGAATGGTGCTCGATGGGAAGCAGTACGTATCCCCGGAGACTGGAGCTGTTTGTACGCCAGGAGGAGGCGGTCAGGGAGGAAATGCGCAGGCTTGAGAAAACGCTGGCAATGATCCGCTACAAACGCTGGTATTATGAACAGGCAATGAAAGACGGAAATGAGGACGGCGTGCGTTCCATGCTTCCGGATCATCTCCCGGAAGAGATTCAGAAGCTTTATGATCTGGCAAATGAAGAATGAGAAAGCCGTTCTGCGATTCCCGGAAAAAGGATTAACCGGAGATGGAACAAAGGGGTGAGAGAGAATGAAAGATGCATGTAAAAGAAAAGAAGAACCGGAAATTGTGATCATCGGAGCCTCGATCCTGGACGTGCTGGCGTATCCGGCAGATGAGGAGGTTTTCCGTACCGGCTCCTCCCCGGCGGAGGATATCCGGCTGTCTGTGGGAGGAGACGCGCTCAACGAGGCCACGGTACTGGCGCGGCTGGGAATGAAAGTGCTGCTGGAGACAGTGATTGGTTCCGGGAAAGCGGGGAAGTTCATCCTGGATCACTGCAGGGACTGCGGGATCCTTCTTCCGGCGGACTGTGTCAGAGAAGATTTTTCCACGGGGATCAACGTGGTGCTTGTAAGCCGCGACGGCTCCAGACATTTTCTCACCAATCCTTACGGATCCCTGAGAAGGCTGACACTGCAGGATATCCATATGCCTTTTCCGCAAAGCGCGAAGATCGTGTGCTTCGCCAGTATCTTTGTTTTTCCGGAGATAGGGCCAAAAGAACTGGAAGTGATCTTCCGGACCGCTGGAGAACAAGGGAAAATCGTATGCGCTGATATGACGAAACGGAAGAAAAATGAGACGGTAGAGGAACTTGCGGAGGCGCTTTCTTATGTGGATTATCTGATACCCAATGATGAAGAAGCTATGCTGATTACCGGGGAAAATACAGTGGAAGAGGCGGCGGAAAGTCTTAGAAGAGCCGGTGTTAAAACAGTAGTCGTTAAATGCGGAAGTAAAGGCTGCTATGTATGCGGCCGGGAGAAATGTTTTTGGGTGCCCGCTGAGAAAAATGTAAAATGTGTAGATACTACGGGAGCAGGAGACAGCTTTATGGCGGGGTTTCTATATGCCCTTTTTCAGGAGAAAAATCTGAGAGACTGTGCCCGAAATGGCAATTATTTCGGTGGAAAAGCAGTTGCTGTGACGGGAGCCACAGATTGGCTGGTCTCACATAAAAAAATTATGCTTTAATATGATTGAGTATAATGCTATAATATATTTAGTTTTTTTCTGACAAAACAATGTTGTCAGGATTTTGTGGAGCCGATAGAATCCCGCGCCACCAAAATATAAAAAAATAATAGAATAAGGAGGGCTTTGTGCGAAGATTTTACAAATGTTGCAGTAAAATGGCAGCTCTTGGAATGGCAATGATTCTGGCATTTCCGGTTACCGGATATGCGGCAGAAACTGAGAAAGAAGAGCAGGAAACACAA
>DWXL01000280.1 GCA_019119235.1 Candidatus Blautia excrementigallinarum
GTAAGCCTGTCATATCCGGTAAACTCCGTTGTGACGGAAGGATCGATCTGATCGTAAACAGTAGCGTCGGCGCCCATATAGTTAGTCACTTCTCTTGCGGTACGGGCTTTTACTCTCTGCTCTTCCATAGCCTTGCGGAAACCTTCTTCATCTACGCAGCAGCCCTTTTCCGCCAGAATCTCTTTCGTAAGGTCAAGAGGAAATCCGTAGGTATCGTAAAGCTTGAAGGCAGCTGCACAGGAAAGCTCTTTTGTTCCGGAAGCTTTCATCTCTTCTTCCATATCGGCAAGGATGCGGAGTCCCTGATCGATGGTCTTATTGAACTGATTTTCCTCATTTGTGAGAACGCGGAAAATAAATTCTTTTTTCTCTTCCAGCTCCGGATAACCATCTTTGGAACCGTTGATCACTTCTTCACTGAGTTTCGCAAGGAAAGTACCCTGGATCCCCAGAAGACGCCCGTGGCGGGCAGCGCGGCGGATCAGACGGCGGAGCACATATCCTCTGCCCTCATTGGTTGGCATAATACCGTCGGAGATCATAAATGTGGCGGAACGGATATGGTCTGTGATCAGTCGGATGGAAACGTCATGATCATATACTTTACCGTATTCTTTGCCGGAGATCTCGCTGACAAGATTGCGCAGGGAACAGATGGTATCCACGTCAAAAATAGAATCCACATCCTGAACAACTACAGCCAGACGCTCCAGCCCCATACCGGTATCGATATTCTTCTGTTTCAGTTCTGTATAATTTCCGTTTCCGTCGTTCTCGAACTGGGTAAACACGTCGTTCCATACTTCCATATAACGGTCGCAGTCGCAGCCTACCGTACAGTCCGGTTTGCCGCAGCCGTATTTCTCTCCGCGGTCATAGTAGATTTCGGAACAGGGGCCGCAGGGGCCTGCGCCATGTTCCCAGAAATTGTCCTCTTTTCCGAAGCGGAAAATACGCTCCGCCGGGATTCCTATCTCTTTGTTCCAAATTTCAAACGCCTCGTCGTCGTCCAGATAGACAGAAGGATACAGCCTGTCAGGATCCAGTCCCACTACCTCTGTAAGGAATTCCCAGGACCAGTGAAGCGCTTCTCTTTTGAAGTAATCGCCAAAAGAGAAGTTGCCCAGCATCTCAAAAAACGTACCGTGGCGCGCGGTTTTTCCTACGTTTTCAATATCGCCGGTACGAATACATTTCTGGCAGGTGGCCATTCTCGTTCTCGGCGGGATCTCCGCGCCTGTAAAATAAGGTTTCAAAGGAGCCATACCTGCGTTGATCAAAAGAAGGCTCTTATCGCCCTGCGGGATCAGGGAATAGCTTTTGTGCACAAGATGTCCCTTGCTTTCCATGAAATCCAGGAACATCTGGCGCAGTTCGTTAACGCCGTATTTTTTCATTGTTTTTTCCTCCAATCTATTTCGCCAGCACTTTGTGGAATTTTTTCTTTCCGCGCTTCAGAACGAGTCCGTTTTCCGGAATATCTTCTCTGGAAACCGTATATCTGATATCAGTGATCTTTTCGCCGTCTATGGAAACGCCGCCCTGTTCGATCGCTCTGCGTCCCTCGGAACGGGTCGGCACAAGCCCCGTCTTCACCAGCATGGAAATAAGATCCACGGATCCGTCCTGGAAATCGTCGTCTGTAAGTTCTGTGGAAGGCATATTGGCCGTATCGGCGCCGCCTGCGAAAAGCGCTCTGGCGCCCTCCTGGGCTTTCTTCGCCTCTTCCTCACCGTGAACAAGATTCGTCAACTCATAGGCGAGGATCTCTTTCGCCTTATTCAGCTGGCTGCCCTCCCATTTCTCCATCTCGTCAATCTCCTCCAGCGGAAGGAAGGTGAGAAGGCGCATACATTTGATAACATCGGCGTCGTCCACATTTCTCCAGTACTGATAGAAGTCAAAGGGAGACGTCTTATTGGGATCAAGCCATACCGCTCCAGACTGGGTTTTTCCCATCTTCTTGCCTTCGGAATTCAGAAGCAGGGTAATGGTCATGGCGTAGGCGTCTTTACCCAGTTTTCTTCTGATCAGCTCTGTGCCGCCCAGCATATTGCTCCACTGGTCGTCGCCGCCGAACTGCATGCTGCAGCCGTACTTCTGATACAACATATAAAAATCGTAGCTCTGCATGATCATGTAGTTGAATTCCAGGAAGCTTAAGCCTCTCTCCATTCTCTGCTTATAGCACTCTGCAGTCAGCATACGGTTTACCGAGAAGCAGGCTCCCACATCTCTCAGAAGTTCCACATAATTCAGATCAAGAAGCCAGTCGGCGTTGTTGACCATGAGAGCCTTTCCATCGGAAAAATCGATAAATCTTTCCATCTGTTTCTTGAAACAGTCGATATTATGCTGAATCGTCTCCTTCGTCATCATCTGGCGCATATCCGTTCTGCCGGATGGATCTCCAATCATTCCGGTTCCGCCGCCAAGAAGAGCAATGGGACGGTTCCCCGCCATCTGCAAACGCTTCATCAGGCAGAGCGCCATGAAGTGGCCTACATGAAGGCTGTCCGCGGTGGGATCAAAGCCGATGTAAAAGGTGGCTTTCCCCTCGTTTACCATTTTTTTGATTTCTTCTTCGTCTGTTACCTGGGCGATCAGCCCTCTGGCTTTCAGTTCTTCCCAAACTGTCATGTCATTTCCTCCTGCATTTCATTAAACAGTTTTCTATTTCTATGAAAAAAAGCCCGGTTCCTGTCCGTTTAGGACGAGAACCGGGTCCCGTGTTACCACCTAAATTCACAGAGAAAAACTCTCCGCCTCATTGAGCACAGTAACGAGTGCCAGTCCGCCGCAGCCTACTATATGTTCGGTGCGGAGCTCCGGGATGTATTCACTTAAGGTTTCCCACGCGCCTCTCACCAGCCGGCAGCTCTCTGTGTGTTCCCCTCAGGCTACTTCTTCCCTTCACAGCCTTTGTCCTTACTTTCTCAAGTATACAAACCGATATTCTGTTTGTCAAGATGATTCCCTTTCAGCTTTAACAACTTAAAGCAGGAAATCAGTCTGCGCTGTCTGCAGACTGCTGACGGGATACGTCCGCCTCAGAAAGCATGATACCTTCCCGTACTTTCTGCATCAGACTCTTTGCCTTGTCCACTGTCGCCATATCCGGAACCATTACATACGCGGTCTGGCTCATAGAGTATGGTTTCTGATTATCGCCTGTACCATCTACACTGTAAGAAAGAACTTCCCATTTTCCTCCTTCATCCAGCTGCCGGCGGACAAGGTCGGAAATCGTATCATAAGGCACATTTGTCTCAAAACATCCTTCCAGACTGTCCATAACAGAAAGATAATTTTTCAGAAGATCCGGCGACGTAATTTTATCAAGGACTCCCTGGATCACAGCCATCTGGTTCCGTCCTCTCTGACGGTCCCCCTCTGCAAAAGCGTATCTTTCCCGACAGAAAGCCAGCGCAGCTTCGCCGTCAACCACGTTTTCACCCTTGTTAAAGTGATATCCTGCTACATTTCCGGAATCAAACTCATAATCTGAGTAAATGGTGATTCCTCCCAGAGCATCAATGATCTGTATAAATCCGCCAAAATTCAGGCGGAAATAATAATTGATATCAATTCCATACAGCATTTCCAGAGTATCCATACAAACATTCACACCGTAAATTCCCGCATGTGTCAGTTTGTCCGGAACTCCGTTGGAAATGGAAAGAGGAACATAGTAATCTCTGGGTGTTGAAACCATAAGGACCTGCCTGGTACGTGTATTTACCGTAAGCAGGATATTAACGTCACTGAGACTGGACGCCGTCATGCCTCCCCGCGTATCAATACCACTGATATAAATCGTATAAACCTCATCTGTCACTGCATCGTCTG
>DWXL01000004.1 GCA_019119235.1 Candidatus Blautia excrementigallinarum
CCGCGGGACAGGGCTGAAAAAGCTTTATCTGATCTTCGGTATGTGCGATGAAAGTTTTTCCATCAATTATACGGCGAAAATTCCGCCGGATGTGGACAGAGGATGGTTCATGTTTTTTGTAACGCTTTTGAATCATTTTTACTGGTTTTCAGGTTCCACACTTGGCGGAATTTTCGGCTCTCTCATTCATTTCAATACAGAGGGACTTGATTTTGTGATGACCGCCATGTTTACGGTGATCTTTTTGGAACAGTGGCTGAAAGACCGGCAGCACATCAGCGCTCTTCTGGGTCTGGGGATTTCTCTGCTCTGCCTGTGGATATTCGGGGCGGATAATTTCATAATCCCTTCCATGGCGGCCATGCTTATGATGCTTACACTATTGAGAAAACCGGTGGAAAAAAGAGAGGAGGGGCAGAGGTGACGGTAACACAGCAGATCATAACAGTAGCGGCGGTGGTCCTGGGGACCATGCTGACAAGATTTCTTCCCTTTTTCCTCTTTCCTGCGGGGAGGGAAACGCCGCGGTACATACAGTATCTGGGAAGAGCGCTTCCGCCGGCAGTATTCGGACTTCTGGTTGTTTACTGCCTGAAAAATGTCAGTATCCTGAAAGGAAGCCATGGGATCCCGGAGCTGATCGCCATAGCGGCGGTTGTAGCTCTTCATCTCTGGAAACGGCAGATGCTCCTCTCCATAGCAGGGGGCACGGTGCTCTATATGGTCCTGGTGCAGACTGTATTCTGAACGGGACAGCTTTTTTCGGAAGAAATCAGATATTTTAACATTGACAAAACAGCGAATGTTGTTATAATGATATTCATGTAGATGTTTTACATGTTACAAGATTAAAGTGTTGAAAGCAGGTGGGTTATGCAGCAGAGAATATTATCGCTGTTAGTAGATAATACCTCGGGTGTGCTGAGCCGGATTTCCGGACTTTTCAGCCGGAGAGGCTACAACATAGACAGTATCAGTGCCGGCGCGACTGCGGATAAGCGTTTTACCAGGATTACCGTTGTATGCAGCGGAGACGCGCTGATCCTGGATCAGATCAAGAAACAGCTGGAGAAGTTGGTGGATGTGCGGGACATCAAGGTCCTGGAACCGGACAACAGCGTCAGCAGGGAGCTTGTTCTGGTTAAGGTTGCGGTGAAACCGGAGGAGCGAGAGGGTGTGATCACAATCGCCAATATTTTCCGGGCCAACATTATCGACGTGGGCAAGGAATCCCTTGTGATCGAAATGACGGGGAGCAAGAGCAAGATGACCGCTTTCATCAACCTTCTTGACGATTACGAGATCCTGGAGCTGGCCAGAACAGGCATCACAGGACTTTCCAGAGGAAACTCGGACATTACATATCTCTGATCCGGAAGAAGCCGGATGAAGGATGGTTTCCATGAGGGGAATCATCAGACAGGTTTGCTAGGGGAGACGATCCCTTAACGATATATTATGAAAAAATTTATAGAAGCTTAGGAGGAAACAAGAATGGCAAACAGGATTTTTTATCAGGAAGACTGTAATTTAAGTTTACTGGACGGCAAGACCATCGCTATTATCGGTTACGGCAGCCAGGGACATGCTCACGCGCTGAACTTAAAGGAGTCAGGATGCCATGTTATTATCGGCTTATATGAGGGAAGCAGATCCTGGAAGAGAGCGGAAGAACAGGGATTCGAAGTATATACGGCGGCAGAGGCTGCAAAACAGGCTGACATTATCATGATCCTGATCAATGATGAGAAGCAGGCTGAACTCTATAAGAAAGATATCGAGCCGAACCTGGAAGAGGGCAACATGCTGATGTTCGCTCACGGCTTTAATATCCATTTCGGATGCATTGTTCCTCCGAAGAACGTAGACGTTACCATGATCGCTCCCAAGGCTCCCGGCCACACAGTAAGAAGCGAATATCAGGCAGGCAAGGGTACTCCCTGTCTGGTGGCTGTAGAGCAGGATTATACAGGCAAGGCTCTGGACAAGGCTCTGGCATACGGACTCGCTATCGGCGGGGCAAGAGCAGGCCTTCTGGAGACAACCTTCCGTACAGAGACTGAGACAGACCTTTTCGGCGAGCAGGCTGTTCTCTGCGGCGGCGTATGCGCGTTAATGCAGGCTGGTTTCGAGACTCTGTGTGAAGCCGGATACGATCCGAGAAACGCATATTTCGAGTGTATCCATGAGATGAAACTGATCGTAGATCTGATCTACCAGTCAGGATTCTCAGGAATGAGATACTCTATCTCCAATACAGCCGAGTACGGCGATTACATCACCGGACCGAAGATCATCACCGAGGATACCAAGAAAGCAATGAAGCAGATCCTGAAAGACATCCAGGACGGTACATTCGCGAAAGACTTCCTGCTTGACATGTCTTCCGCAGGCGGCCAGGTTCACTTCAAAGCTATGAGAAAGCTTGCAGCAGAGCATCCGTCAGAGATCGTCGGCGAAGAGATTCGTAAGCTGTACAGCTGGAACGGCGAAGACAAATTAATTAATAATTAAGCAAAAATTTGAGCTTGCTCAAATTTTTGCGATACTCAAACGCAGCGAAGCGGGGTTTGAGGTTCCCGAAAGGAGCGATACTCAAACGTAGCAAAGCGGAGTTTGAGGTTCCAAAAGGAGCGATACTCAAACGTAGCGAAGCGGAGTTTGAGGTTCCCTATATTCAAACGCAGAACACCTGCCGGTTTTCCGGCAGGTGTTTTTCAGATTTCAGAAAAGAAATATTTCAGCAGCGGTGAATCTGCATGATTCTTCCGGCATACAAACCCGATCTCTCTGGCGGGAAAGTCGAATCCTGCGGCGACTTCCACAAGGCTTCCTTCATGGAGCTCCTGCTCCACGAACTGTCTTACCACGCCGGCAATTCCCAGACCTATTTTCGCGAACTGGATTAACAGATCCATGGAAGTGGCTTCCAGGATATGATTCAGTTCAATATGGTGTTCCTTCAGAAGAGAATTGATGGTCTGGCGGGTGATGTTTTTTTCATCCAGCATCATAAAAGTGGCGGTCTGGTACAAAGAGGTATCCGGATACAGCGACTGTTGGTTCGCCAGATACTGGCTGGTGGCCACAAAAGTATCGTTGATGTGCATCAGCGGATGAAAATAGTATCCGCGGAGCTTATCCGGCCGTCCGATCAGTCCGAGATCCAGCCGGTCCTCTTCCAGAAGCTGAAGGGTCTGATATGTGGACTGGCAGGAGATATTGATCCTTACCTGCGGATGAGAGGAAATATAAGGCTTCAGATGGGAGAGCAGCACGTATCTGCAGAGAGTGGAACTGGTCCCGAGACGGAGATGAGGGATCTGCTGCATATTGCTGTGCATAACCGCTTCCTCTCCTTCTGCTACAAGGGCAAAAGCGTCCTTCAGTTTTTCAAAAAGCAGCTTCCCTTCCGGAGTGAAGATCACGCCCCGGGAATTTCGTTTGAAAAGCGTCGTGCCGAGGCTGTCCTCCAGTTTCTGGACAGCGCGGCTTACAGCCGGCTGGCTGATGAACAGCTCCTTGGCGGCCCTGGAGATATTTCCGGTTTTCCCGGCGACATAGAATATATAATACAAAGACAGATTCTCCTGCATGGATAAAAAACGCCCCCCTTTAATATAATTTATAAGCATAATAAATATGAATAATATGTATTAGCATTATAACAATAAAAGTGCTATAATGACAACAGTATAGAAGCAAAAGTTTCAGGAGGAAATAATCATGGGAATGACAATGACGCAGAAGATCCTGGCCGCTCATGCAGGCCTGGATCATGTGGAAGCCGGACAGCTGATCGAAGCGGACCTGGATCTGGTCCTGGGAAACGATATCACTTCTCCGGTAGCGATTCATGAAATGGATAAAATGACAGTGAAGACAGTGTTTGACAAGGATAAGATCGCCCTGGTAATGGACCATTTTATCCCGAATAAGGATATTAAATCCGCAGAACACTGCAAGTGCGTGAGAGAGTTTGCCTGCCGCCACGATATCACCAATTACTTCGACGTGGGGGAGATGGGAATCGAACACGCTCTTCTTCCGGAAAAAGGTCTTACCGTTGCCGGAGACGTGATCATCGGCGCGGACTCCCATACCTGTACATACGGCGCGCTGGGAGCTTTTTCTACAGGAGTGGGAAGCACGGACATGGCGGCCGGTATGGCTACAGGCAAGGCGTGGTTTAAGGTTCCTGCGGCGATTAAATTCAATATCGTAGGCAAACCGAAGAAGTGGGTCAGCGGCAAAGACGTGATCCTGCACATTATCGGCATGATCGGCGTTGACGGCGCTCTCTATAAATCAATGGAATTTGTGGGAGAGGAAATCAAAAATCTCTCCATGGACGACCGTTTCACTATTGCCAATATGGCCATCGAAGCTGGCGGAAAGAACGGGATCTTCCCGGTGGACGAGCTGACCGAGGCTTACATGAA
>DWXL01000046.1 GCA_019119235.1 Candidatus Blautia excrementigallinarum
ATAAACATCCGGTTTAAATACCTGCTGCTGGAGAAACCTGTCTCCATACATATATCAAGAATACTGAGGTCGGAATCCCGCACATATCCCAGCGCCCTGTCAAAACGGATATTGTTCAGATATACCTGAAAGGAAATACCCAGCATTTTCCGTATAAAATGCGAAGCATGACAGACTGTAATGTTTTCCAACCGGGCTATTTCATTAAGCGAAAGTTTTTCTTTATAATGCTCCGCTATATAACCGGTGATCCTGTTTAACCGGAGCGTATTATTCTGGGCGGACATATATTCCTTTTCGTTTCTGAAAGAGCAGTCTGCGCCGCTTAAGATAAGATAAAGGGCCTCCAGCATCAGTCCCGCGCATTTTACTTCACGGAAGGGAAGAGCGCTGAAATAAAACGAAGCACAGGAAACCAGCATCTCCCTCGTCTGTTCATACAGGTTTCCCGTCTGCATAACAGGATTATCAAAATGCAGAAAATTAAGCTGATAACAGATCCTGCGGTAAAAATCCGAGTGTACCTGGAAAGCGAGAACAAGATTTTTCTCTCCGGCGCTGGAAAAGGAATGGATCTGGAAGCGATTGATAATATAGATGTCCCCCTCCCGCAGTTTATATTCCTTCCCGTCCATGAACAGGCAGAGAGCGCCCTTCAGAAGAATCCCTATTTCCAGATCGTCATGGCCGTGAGGACAGCGGGAAGTCATTTCCACAACAAAAATTTCCAGATAATTCATTACCGTATGGGTTATGATCTCAAACTCTTTTTTCTCCTCCATTCTGCTTCTCCTCCTGCCTGTTTTTTCTTTATTTTACCACAAACGCACAATAAAGCCATCTGCAGACCGCAAGATTGTCATTTTTTAAAAAATGGCTTTTGTTATAATATTTTCAGAAAATAAAGAGAAAACATTATTTTAAGGAGGGGACATACTTTGAAAAAGAAAGTAATCGCCGCAGGACATATCTGTCTTGACATTACGCCTGTTTTTCCTGAAATGAAAGCAGAGTCACTGGATCAGGTATTATCCCCGGGCAAACTGCTGCAGATGGATAGAGCTGACGTCCACACCGGAGGCGCGGTGGCGAATACCGGACTGGCCATGAAAAAGCTGGGAGCCGACGTCCGTCTGGCCGGTAAAATCGGAAAAGACGCTTTTGGCGAGCTTATCCTGAATATACTGAAAAAATATGACGCCCAGGAAGGCATGACTGTCAGCGAAGGGGAAACCACCTCTTATTCTGTTATCCTGGCCGTTCCGGGGATTGACCGCATCTTTCTCCATAATCCGGGAGCCAACGATTCCTTCTGCGCAGACGATATACAGGATGAGCTTCTCAAAGACGCCGCGCTGTTTCATTTCGGGTATCCGCCGTTAATGAGATCCATGTATCAGAACAACGGGCAGGAACTTGTGAAACTTCTGCAAAAAGCAAAACGTGCCGGGACGGCGGTTTCCCTGGATATGGCCGCAGTTGACCCGGGTTCGGAACCGGGAAGGGCGGACTGGAAGACCATACTGGAGAAAACGCTTCCATTCGTAGATTTCTTCGTGCCAAGCGCGGAAGAGCTCTGCTATATGCTGGACCGGGAACGGTTTTACCAATGGCAGGAGAGAGCCCGGGGCGGCGACGTTACTCAGATCCTCGATCCCGAAGAAGACATACGGCCTCTGGCAGAAATGTGCATGGATATGGGATGCCAGATTCTCCTGATCAAATGTGGCGCTCCCGGAATGTACTTTAAAACAGCGGACAGCCGTCATCTGGAACCGCTCTGCTCCAATCTGGAGATGGATCCCGCACTGTGGGGCAGCAGGGAGATTTTCGAGCGCAGCTATATCCCGGAAAGAATTCTTTCCGGTACCGGGGCCGGAGATACCAGTATCGCCGCTTTTCTCACGGCGGTTCTCAAAGGCTGCGGACCGGAAGAGTGCCTGCATCTCGCCGCTGCGGCCGGCGCGTCCTGCGTCGCGGAATACGACGCTTTAAGCGGTATCGGAACTCTCAGGGAATTAGAAGAGAAAATAAACAGAGGATGGAAAAAAGATATAAAGGAGGAAAATCATGCTGGTAAATCTAAATGATGTTCTGCTTCCCGCAAAAAAAGCAAAATACGCGGTAGGCTTATTTAACGCAGTGAATCTTGAACTTGCAAGGGGAATCATCCGCGCCGCTGAAGAGACACAGTCTCCTGTAATCGTGGGGACTGCAGAAGTCCTGTTTCCTTACGGACCGCTGGAGGAAGTATCCTATTACCTGCTTCCCATGGCGAAAAAAGCCGGGGTACCGGTGGTCGTTCACCTGGATCACGGACTTAACCGTGAAACCTGCCTGAAGGCGCTTGAACTGGGCTTCAGTTCCATTATGTACGACTGCTCCACCGATTCCTATGAAGAAAACGTCCGCAAGGTAAAGGAAATGGCGGAAATCGCCCATTCTTACGGAGCGACCATCGAAGGAGAGCTGGGACATGTCGGCGACAATGAGGATATGACAGACGACGGAACGTCTTCAAAGGATCCTTCCATGTACTATACAGATCCGAAAATGGCTCTGGATTTTGTGCAGAAAACCGGCGTGGACGCCCTGGCGGTAGCTGTGGGGAACGCC
>DWXL01000281.1 GCA_019119235.1 Candidatus Blautia excrementigallinarum
GTTCCGGTGAGCACGGCTGTCTCTCCGTCCGTTTCCGGCGGCTGAAAGCTGCCCTGCATTTTCTGGATATCCGCCATGGCTCTCCCCAGCATCTCTCCGGGAAGCTCCAGCCGGAACTCATAGTACGGCTCCAGAAGAATACTTTTCGCCTTTCTCAGTCCCTGGCGCACCGCGCGGTAAGTCGCCTGGCGAAAATCGCCGCCCTCGGTGTGCTTCGTATGCGCCCGGCCGGTAAGCAGGGTGATCTGTATGTCTGTGATGGGCGACCCTGTCAGCACGCCCGGATGTTCTTTCTCCTCAAGATGAGTGAGGATCAGGCGCTGCCAGTTCCTGGCAAGCACGTCTTCGCTGCAGGCTGTGAAATACTGGCATCCGCTTCCCGGTTCTCCCGGTTCCAGCAGAAGATATACCTCCGCGTAATGCCGGAGAGGCTCGAAATGTCCCGCGCCGGTCACCGGGGCGGCAATGGTTTCTTTGTATACGATGTTTCCCGCGCCAAATTCCACCGCGACATGAAAGCGTTCCCAGATCAGCCGTTTCAGGATCTCGATCTGTACTTCTCCCATAAGCTGGGCGTGTATTTCTCCCAGGGCGCTGTCCCAGACTATGTGAAGCTCCGGTTCTTCCTCCTCAAGCTGTTTCAACTGCTGCAGCATTTTATGCGGATCACAGCCCTCCGGAAGCCGAATCTGGTAGCTCAAAACCGGTTCCAGCACAGGCATTGCGGAATCCGCTTCCACTCCCAGGCCTTCCCCCGGATAGGTCCTGGTAAGTCCCGTCACCGCGCAGACGGTTCCTGCCGGCGCTTCCTGAAGAGTTTCATATTTTCCGCCGGAATACAGGCGGATCTGATCCACCTTCTCCTCCCAGGACTCTGCCTGTTCCTTCCGCCCAGGAAGCGTCTGCCCACAGCTTTTTTCTCCGCCTGCGGAGGCCAGATTGGCCTTGACCTTCAGGCTTCCCCCTGTGATCTTCATATAGGTAAGGCGGTTTCCCTGTCCGTCCCTGGCTATTTTGAATACTTTGGCTCCGAATTCTTCCGGATATATCTTTTCTCTTGTATACTCCTCAAATCCGCGGAGAAATTCTTCCACGCCCTGCATTTTCAGGGCGGAACCGAAATAACAGGGGAACAGTTTCCGCTCCCGGATCAGTTCCGCCACAGCGTCCTGATCTATTTCCCCGGATTCCAGATAGGATTCCATCAGCGTCTCGTCACAGAGGGAAACATTTTCCATCCATTCTTCCCTGTCCGTATCCGCGCTGAAATCAATGCAGTTCTCATCCAGTCTTTTTTTCAGGTCCGAAAGGATCCCGGCCCGGTCCGTTCCCTCCTGATCCATTTTGTTGATAAAAAGGAATACCGGGATCTGATACCGTTCCAAAAGTTTCCACAGTGTCATGGTATGGCTCTGCACTCCGTCCATACCGCTGATCACCAGAACCGCGTAGTCCAGCACCTGCAGCGTACGTTCCATTTCCGCGGAAAAATCCACATGTCCCGGGGTATCCAGTAGGGTGATCTCCATACCTGCAGTACGCAGAACAGCCTGTTTGGAAAAAATAGTGATGCCTCTTTCTTTTTCCAGTTCGTATGTGTCTAGAAAGGCGTCTCCGTGATCCACGCGCCCCAGTTTCCGGATCTCGCCGCAGAGATAGAGAAGTCCCTCCGAAAGAGTTGTTTTACCCGCGTCCACGTGGGCGAGTATCCCCGCGCATATATGTTTTAATGTATGTTCTGTCATATTGTTTTCTCTTTTCTCAGACGTATTTCCCACAGAAAATACCCCTTTCTGTGTCAGTTGATATAATCATAACACAGAAAGGGGTATAAGTCGATAAAGCATTTCCGCCCGCGGTGTCATCCTTTCCTGGTCTTCCAGTTCAGCAGGAAAGCAGAATTTACGATCACAATCACCGATCCGGCGTTGTGGACCAGGGCTCCCACTACCGGATCCAGGATCCCGGTGATGGCAAGAACGATCGCCACAAAATTCAGCGTCATGGAAAAGGTCAGATTACATTTGATCGTGATCATCATACGCTTTGCCAGCCGCAGGAGGTGAGGCAGTTCGCTGATCTTATCGTTGATCAGGGCGATGTCCGCCGCATCCACGGCAATATCGCTTCCGATACCGCCCATGGCGATTCCCACAAAAGCTTTTTTCAGCGCCGGCGCGTCGTTGATCCCGTCACCGATCATGCAGATCTTTTTTCCGGCCTTCTGATACTCTTCGATCCGCTTCAGTTTATCCTCCGGCAGGCAGTCGGCATACACCTGTGAAATCCCCAGTCTTCCCGCCATATATTCCGCGGCGCTCTCATGGTCTCCGGTGAGAAGGACCGGCGTTACTTTAATATTTTTAATTTCCTGTATGGTATCCGGCGCGTCCGCTCTGAGCGTGTCGGACACCGCGGCAAAGCCTTTCATTTTTCCGTTCACTGCGATATAAATGACCGTGCAGCCTTTTTTCAGGAATTCCTCCGCCTGTATTTTCAGGCTGTCCGGAAATGTGATTTTGTTTTCCGCGAAAAGTTCTGTATTTCCCGCCAGGATCTCCTGCCCTTCCACAACAGAATATACGCCCTTTCCCGGAAGCATCCGGAATTCCTCCGGCTGAGGAATCTTAAATTCCTTTTCCTTTTTGAAGCAGCTTACCACTGCTTTTCCCAGCGGATGCTCCGAGCGGAGCTCCGCTCCTGCCAGCAGCCGGTACAGCTTCTCCCTGTCCAGCGCCGGATCACAGCTTATCACAGCCATTACCTCCGGTGCGCCACAGGTAAGCGTTCCCGTCTTGTCAAAAGTAATGCCGGACACAAGAGCCAGACGTTCCAGCGCGTCTCCCTCCCGCACGAGAAAACCGTGTTTTGTGGCGTTTCCGATCGCGGCCATGATCGCCGTGGGAGTGGCCAGCACCAGAGCGCAGGGACAGAATACCACAAGGATTGTGACGGCGCGGATGATTTCGCCTGTAACAAGCCAGGTAAGGGCCGCCGCCGTAAGTGCTATGACAACGATCCATGTGGCCCACCGGTCGGCGATTCCCACGATTTTCGCCTTGCCTGAATCCGCCGACTGTACAAGTCTTATCATTCTCTGGATAGAACTGTCGTCTCCCACTCTGGACGCCTTCATATCAAAGGCGCCGAACTGATTCACAGTCCCGCTGGAGACTTCATCCCCCGCCGTCTTGTCTACCGGCAGAGACTCTCCTGTCATGACAGCCTGGTTGACGGAGGTCTGTCCGGACAGGATCATTCCATCCACAGGAATCGTTTCTCCCGGAAGGACCCGGAGTATATCTCCGATCTGCACGTCTTCTGCAGCGATCACTGTCTCCGAATTGCCGGATACTTTTCTGGCGGTGCGCGGCGTCAGATGCACCAGCTTCTCAATCCCGGCTCTGGCCTTCGCCACAGTGAGATCCTCCAGAAGAGCCCCCAGCTGCATGATAAAAGCCACTTCCCCGGCGGCAAAGATCTCGCCGATAATGACGGAAGCGATCAGCGCCATGGAAACAAGCACATCCGCCTTTATATCAAATGCTGTCACAAGTCCGATCACCGCTTCCAGGATAATGGGAATCCCGCACAGGATGATCGCCGCCCACGCCGGATCGATCCCTGCCGGCCGGATGTGCATAAGACTTGCCGCCAGCGCGATGCCTGAAATCACCAGAAACGTGATATCCCTCTTTATTCCTCCCCATTCCAGCATTTTCTCCAATGTTTTCACAAAAACTCCTCCTTTGCCCTCATATACCCCTATGGGTATATCTTCATTATACCCATAGGGGTATGGGCTGTCAAGGAGATCATTTCATATTCGCGAAACGCTCTACCGCCTTTGTGAAATTGGCTATGGTCTGATCTGCATCCCCATGCTCAATCCCGTCCCGGACACAATGTTTGATATGCCCTTCCAGAACCACCTGTCCGGCTCTGTGAAGCGCTGATTTTGCCGCATTGATCTGCGCCAGGACGTCTTCACAGGGAACATCCTCGTCGATCATTCTGTCGATCGCCTGCACCTGTCCCACGATCTTCTTCAAACGCCGGTGCAGATTGGCGGAATCCATACACTGCTTCATAATTTACATCTCCTGTCTGTATTATTTTTTATCATCACATCTGTTTGTCTGACACTGGAAAATCAGACTTTCCCAAAAAGCAATATACCCTTGGGGGTATCTGTATATAATATTATCCGCAGATATGTTTCTTTTGTCAAGTCTCCTCACTTTCAACATCAAACAAGGGCGCCAGTCTTTTTACAATTTTCTCACTGACACGGATCAGCATATCCGGATCTGCGTCCTGATTATTGAGATACACATAAAAAGAACCGTAAATCCCATAGGAAAGCAGGATATTTTTCTCCAGATCATCTTTGTACCGGGGGTATTTTTTCCAGATCAGTTTTTTCACCTCTTCTTCCAGGCAGTCCGCCAGACGGCTTTTATTTTTGCCCGAAAAAACAATATTGATCAGGGAACTGTTGGCGAGACAGGCCATGTAGAGATTTCTGGCGAATATGTCCGAGTTTTTCACTGAATAATCCTGTCCCTTGACGATACTCTGAAGAATGGAATCCACTACTTCTTTTTCCAGTTTTTCCGAAAGGGCGTAGATGTCCTGATAATGGGTATAAAATGTAGATTTATTGATGCGGGCAAGCGCGCAGAGTTCCTTCACCGTTATCTTTTCCAGCGGCCGCTTTGCCCTCAGCTCCAGAAAGGCGCTTTTTATGGCGTTTTCTGTTTTCTCTGTCCTGATGTCCATATTTCGTCCTCCATATTCCCCACGGGTTTCTCCGACACATCACACAATCCGTCGTTTATCCGTCTTTTTCCAAACATTATCGGTGGACATTGCGCGGGTGTTTTTTTATATTATAACCAGCAAATCAACTCGTGTCTATTATTTCTTTTGCTTTACGGAAGCGGGAAAAAGGCGGCTCCGTAGACCAGATTATGAGGAGGAAGCATGGATTTTTACGGATTTTATACAGGGAAAATTTTTGACGCATGGGAATATCTGGGCGCTCATATAGAGAAAGATGGGGTAACTTTCCGGACTTTTGCTCCCGGCGCTTCGAGGGTTTCTCTCATCGGCGAATTCAACGGGTGGGAAGAGACAGCGAT